>CBDVAD010000062.1:0-12157 GCA_965371875.1 uncultured bacterium | reverse complement strand
TTATGTATCCTCTTTCTTCCCGCCATACAAATTAGCAACAGCAAGAATCGAAGTTGTAATAATCAGAATAAACGAAATAGCGTTTATTACAGGTGTTGACCCGTCCCGCACCTGCTGGTACAGGTTGATAGGCAGTGTAGATTGGGAACCTATCAGGAAAAGTGTTGTATTAAAGTTTTCGAATGACATCAGAAAAGCTATGGCTGCACCACCTATCATTGAAGGACGGAGAAACTTTAAAGTAATAAACCATATTACTTCAAACTTGCTTGCTCCCAGGTTAAATGCAGCTTCTTCCAGTGTTCTGTCAAATTTTCTTAATCGGGCAGAGATAATCATTGTTACAATTGTAGTTATAAATGAAAATTGTCCAATTACAACAAGCCAGAAGCTGGGTGTCAGAAATTTAAGGTAGATTCCAAAGGTATCCTCTATAAATATCCCTACAGTGTTAGTAAAGAGAAGTATTGAGATACCAAGAATTACGCCTGGTATAACAAGAGGTGCAATCATTAAGAAGTAGAGTGCTCCCTTGAACTTAAAGTCTTCCTGTTCAAACAGAAAGGCTGCCAGTGTTCCAATAAGAGTAGAGAAAAAAGAAACAGCTACTGCAGTTTTGAACGAAGTAGCAATACCCCGTAGGTTAATCTTATCATGGAACAGACCTATTTTTTCCGGACCATCACCAAAAAACCAATCCAGGGTAAACCCTTTCCATGGTAGCGATGGAAACATTGAATTATTGAATGCCAGTATCATTGTTATAACAAGGGGAGCAAACAGAAACAGGAAAAATATAAGAATAAATAATTTATAGCCAGTTAAATAGCCCTTTGAATTTGGTAATGTTCTAATCATTTTATTACCTCCGAGAAGCTCTGTTTAGTAAGCTTTAGAGCAGCCCATATTATTAGAGATGATAGAAAAAGAAGGAGAAAACCAAATGCACTTCCCTGTTCCCAGTTGAAGTAAACGATAATCTGATTGTAGATCTGTTCTGTAAACCAGAGAGAGTTTTTCCCTCCCATTAGTTTTGGAGTCAGATAGCTTCCAAGTACAAGCATAAAAACAATAATAGAGCCGGACATTATTCCAGGCATACAATAGGGGATAATGATCTCCTTCCATATTGCCAGTTTCTTTGCTCCAAGATCGTGAGCCGCTTCTATGAGTGAATCATCCAGACTTCCCATAACTCCTATTATGGGTATTATCATAAAGAGCATGGAAGTATAGACCAGACCCATTATCATTGTTATATCATTGTAAAGCATCTCAATTGGTTGCTTAAAAATTCCGATCTTCACCAGTAACTGGTTTAGAACCCCGCTTTCTCTAAGGAGTATCATCCATCCGTAAACTCTTATAAGCTCACTAACCCAGAATGGTACAAGGATAAGAACCATTAATAAACCCTGTGCCTTTAACTTTACAACTTTAGTTATATAGAAGGCTACGGGCAGGGAGATAGCAAGAACAATGGCTGTAACAAAAATCGAATAAAGAGCCGTGCGTACAAAGGTGAGCCAGTAGATTGGTTCAGTAAAAAAAGCTTTGTAGTTTGCAAGGGTATATCCGTCGGAACCGGAACTTGTAAAGGATATTCTAAGCAGCTCCAGATGGGGTAGTACTATAAGAAGAAACAGCCATACAGCTACAGGAATAAAAAATATTATAAAACTCCATCTTATTTTGCGTGTTTTAGATTTCATCATCATAGATTTTGTCCTCTGTTTTGTTAAAGCATACAGCGGCTTCAGGATCCCATCCAATTTTAATGCTGTCCTTAGCCTTTATATGATCAAACTGTCTGTTCTGAGGAAGAGACACAATAATTTCCTCGTCAGTTTTTTCCGGTGTAACAAGAAGTCTGCTGTTGCCTCCATCAAACAGTATGGCCTTGACATCAGCGTTTATTACATTAAATTCAGGTTTTGGATTAGCAGGGTTAATAATAATCGCTTCCGGACGTACAAACATATCAAATGATTTACTGTCCTGCAGCTTAAATGAATCTGACAGCGTATAGAGACCGCCGTTATTGGTAGTTGCAAAGAATTTTCCGGATTCATCTTTTTTCAGATTTACACTGAATTTATTGTTGCTTCCTACAAACTGGGCTACAAATGAAGATGCAGGATTGCTGTAAAGATTTTGAGGGGTATCAAGCTGTTCAAAGTGTCCTTTGTTCATAACTGCCACATAATCGCTCATTACCATTGCTTCCGACTGATCATGGGTAATATACACAAATGTTGTTCCAACCTTTACCTGAAGCTTTTTGAGTTCAACTTTCATGTGCTCTCGCAGTTTGGCATCCAGAGCTCCAAGAGGTTCGTCCAGGAGTAAAACTGAAGGTTCAAGGACCAGGGCTCTGGCAATTGCAACTCTCTGTTTCTGTCCACCGGACAGTTGATTTATTTTTTTGGAAGCATGTTCAGGTAATCCTACTCTCTCGAGCATATTTTTAACTTTATCTTCTACACCCTGACCCTTTTCGCCTCTTCTTTTCAGGCCGAAAGCTATATTTTCAAATACATTCATCATTGGAAACAGTGCCAGGTGCTGAAAAACAAGATTAACAGGGCGTTTATTCGGTTCTATCCCCAGCATATCTTTACCCTGGATCTCAAGTGAACCATTTGAGGGCTGATAAAATCCAGCTATCATTCTTAAAAGAGTGGTTTTGCCGCAGCCTGATGGACCGAGTATGGAGAAAAATTTTCCATCCTCAACATCAAATGTAAGGTCGTCGACTGCGGTAAAATCACCGAATTGTTTTGTTAAATCCTTTACGGATAAAGCAATCTGCATATTGTACCATCCTGTTTGGGAAACTAAGAAGGGTGAACCTGAATAGTTACCACTTATGTTTAAAATCCTGTTATATAAAAAAAAAGAGCAGGCGGAATGTTTTCCGCCTGCTGTATGTATTAAGTAATTAGTTGGACGCTCTGATTAAGTCCATTACTTTGCCTTCCATTTCTTCAAGTCCGGCAGGTACAGTTGGATACCAGTTAGTGTTAGCAAGTGCTTCCGGTGGAAGACCACGTGCAAAGTTGTCTGCAATTGCAGGGTCAAGGTATTTGCCTGCATCTTTTGAAGCAGTACCGTATTTTTCAGCATTTGTGAAAACAGCAGCATTTTCTGCTCTTAGAATAAAGTTGATCCATAGGTAAGCGCCTTCAACATTTTCAGATTTTGCAGGAATTGCAAATGTGTCTACCCATGCAAGAGGTCCGCTTGTTGGAGCAATATAGTCAATGTCAGCATTTTCTTCATGCAGTTTCCATCCAGCCTGTTCCCATGCCATTGCTGCGTAAAGCTCACCTGATCTTAATGATTCAAGAAGCTGATCGCTGTTATCATAGTAGTTTCTTACAACAGGTTTTGCTGCAATAAGTGCTGCTCCGATTTCATCCAGAAATTTCTGGTATCCGTCAAGATCACTGTAGAGTGCAAAGGGGTCATAACCTAATGAATATCCCATTGCAATAAGGGTAGGTCGTTTCATCCTGTAGGAAACTCTGCCTGTGTATTTAGGATCAAGAAGATCTTTGTAATCTTTGATCTCAGGAGCGAGTTTTGTGTTAACGATAAGTCCGGAAGTACCATAAACATGAGGTACACCGTATGTTTCACCGTCTACCAGAGTGTTTTTCTTTACAGCTGCAACCAGGGAAGGATCAAGCTGATCAGTATTTACTTTTGACCAGTCAATAGCCTGGTAAATTTCAAATTCAGCCTGAACTGCAGAAATTCTGTCCTGTGATGGCTGAGCAAGATCGAAGCCTCCGCCTCTTGTAGCTCTAAGTTTGGAAATCATCTCTTCGTTGTTACTTTTGATGACTTCAACTGTAATACCTGTTTCTTCTTTGAACTTGGCAATAAGTCCTTCAGGTGCGTATCCACCCCAGGTTAGAAGCCTGAGAGTTGTGTTAACTGGTTCTTCGACAGCTTTTTCTTTTGCGCCGCCTGCGAATGCAAATCCTGCCATAAGTACAAGAAGTGCTAAAAGGATTGGTAATACCTTTTTCATTTATTCCTCCATATAGAATATTTGCATATATTGTACAGTGAGTATTGGAAAAAGACAACAAAAACTTGTTAAAAATATAACAAAGATTCATAAAAGTTCAATTTAGATCATAGCATTGCATCTGTTTGGATGAATTGTATATAGAATTTATTTGACATATGACTCATGGATATTCATAATGCAGGTATTAAGGCTGGTCGCCTATGCAACCAAAGGAGGATGAAATTGAAATTTTTAATTATAGATGGTTATTCAAAAGGAAGCAGGGATAAACTGGACGAAGCAGGTATGACCTATGCATGGAAACTGTATGCGGACATGCTTTTAAAATATTTACCTGATGCAGAGTATGAGGTCTTTTTTCCAACTGATACTGATATATCTGATTTTCCGGGAAGAGATATTTTAGAAGGTCTTACAGGTATTATATGGACAGGTGCGGATCTGGATATAAACGAAACCCATATACCTACAAATGCGGCTCAGATAAAACTTGCAGAGCTTGCCTATGAAGTTGGGAATGACTCATGGGGAAGCTGCTGGGGTATTCAGATGGCAGCTGTTGCTGCTGGTGGAAGTGTAGAAAGGAATCCCAAAGGCAGAGAAATGGGCATTGGCCGGAAAATTACAAAAACTGAAGAAGGAATGGATCACCCAATGCTCAAGGGTAAACCTCCTGTTTTTTATGCATTCGAAAGCCATTATGATATTGTAATCAATGTTCCGGAAGGTGGAGTGGTTCTTGCACGTAACCCTTTCAGTGGTATTCAGGCCATGACTGTAGAGCATAAAAACGGAACATTCTGGTCTTCCCAGTATCATCCTGAATATAATCTCTATGAGATAGCACGGCTTACCCTTGCCAGAGAAAAGCTTCTTACAGAACAGGGGTTTTTTAAAGATCATGATGCCATGCAGTCCTATGTGGATAAAATGGAAGAGCTCTATAAAGAACCGAACAGGATGGATCTACAATGGCAGCTGGGAATTGATGAAGATATAATTGAAGATTCAATAAGACAGTCTGAATTCAAAAACTGGCTTGATTTTATTAAAGAGAAAAATAAATAGGGGTAGGGAATATGGGAAAGCTTACACTTGAAGAATTAAATGGCAGCATTAAGAAGAGAGAGATAGATACTGTAATTCTGGCCTTTCCGGATCACCTTGGACAGCTAATGGGAAAACGCTTAACAGGAGATTTTTTTCTGGAAAACAACCATGCAAACTGTTGTGATTATCTGTTAACCATAAACATTGAAGAAGATCCCCTTCATGGCTTTAAGCTGGCAAGCTGGGACAAGGGTTATGGTGATCTGCTGATGGTTCCCGATTTTTCAACTATACGGGAAATCAGCTGGCAGAAGAATACAGCAATAATAATTTGTGATCTGACCTATGAGGACGGACGGCCTGTTGATGTGACTCCAAGGACTATGCTGCAGAATCAGTGTAATAAGTTAGCTGATATGGGTATGAAAGGAATGATGGCTTCTGAACTTGAATTTTATCTTTTTGATAGTCCATACGAAGCAGTATATGCAGATGGTTATAAAGGGCTGGTACCTTCTTCTCCTTATCCTATAGATTACAGTATTCTGAATACGGGCTTCAAAGACGATGTGGTCAGGGAAATATGTAATCAGGTTTCTGCAGCTGGAATTCCTGTCGAATCAAGGAAGGGAGAAACAGGAATAGGACAGTATGAAATTGGCCTGAAATATTCAACACCTATTGAGATGTCTGATAATCACATGATATATAAGAACGGTGCAAAGACAATTGCAAATTTAAATGGAAACTCTATTACTTTTATGGCAAAGTATTCAGATTCTGATGCGGGTTCCAGTTGTCATATTCATTCGAGTATAGTTGATCTCAAAACAGGAAAAAATGTTTTTGTAGATAATGGTAAAGAGAGTGACTTCTTCAGATATTTTCTGGGTGGTCTTAGTCTACTTGCTTCTGAATTTTTTATATTTTTTGCCCCGACAATAAACTCTTATAAAAGATTCAGTAATGACTCTTTTGCTCCAACCCGAATTGCATGGGACTATGATAATAGAACAACCAGCTTTCGTGTAATAGGAGAAGGACAGGGTTTTAGAATTGAGAACAGACTTCCAGGGGCAGATGCCAATGTGTATCTGGCCTTTACTGCTACTTTGGCTGCTGGTCTTTATGGAGTAGAGCATAAGATAGAGCCTCCTGCTTCGAGGAAAGGAAATATCTATGCTGATGAATCACTTCCTAAAGTTCCCGGAACTTTAAAAGAAGCAGCGGATAATTTTAATAAGTCCAAAATAGCTAGAGAGATATTTGGTGATGATATTGTAGATCATTATGTACGCCATGCAGAAATGGAAGTTGTCGAATATGAGAAAAATGTTTCCGAATGGGAATTAAAACGGTATTTTGAAAGGATATAAAATTCGTAGGGGCGAACGGCCGTTCGCCCCTACGAATCCCACCGTTTGCGGACCATCTCTAGCATATCTTCCGGCGCATTAGTTATAATTCCATGCACACCCTGATCAAGATTCTTTTCAGCTAAAACAGGATCATCGATCGTCCATGATACAATATTGTAACCCTGCAGTTTCTTAATAATAAACATTGTAAAGGGATTTATCTTCTGTTTGCACGGTTTAAGAATATTTGGGCTGCAGATATACTTACCGGCTCCGTTGTGCAACCACCATGGTATTGTCTCTTTTGAACAGTATATTATTGCCGTGTTAAACTGTGGATCAGCTTTACGAACGCCCAGAATGGCAATTGGATTGAAGGATGATATAATTACCCGGTCATCAAAATTCCATTGGTGGATCTTCTCGACAAGCTTTTTCTCCAACTCTCCATGCTTTTTTCTTGTGTGTTTTATTTCAATATCATAATAGACACTGGTTCCAAGTAATTCAAAGACTTCATCTAATGTAGGTATTTTTTCTCCGGCAAAGTATTTATCAAACCATGAACCTGCATCCTGTTTTTTAATCTCTGCTAATTCAGTTTCTTCAACAAGTGCATCGAACCCGGTAGTTCTTTTAAGGTTAAGATCATGGACAACAACAATTTCGCCACTCTTACACATCTGTACATCAAGTTCTGCGCCGGGAATGTTATTATCCAGTATTTTTTGGAAGGCAGCTATTGTGTTTTCCGGAGCAGCCTTTGAGCATCCTCTGTGGGCAAAAAGTAAGGGGTATTCAGCAAAAGCAAACGGTTTTCTATTTATATCTTTCCTGCGCATTATTGCTCCTATACGAAGAGGCTTTTGTTATAAATATTCTTAATTCAGTCTATCCCTTTATTTAATCCCGCTGAATCAAGGCTGAATTTTACAGCTCATGTATTGTGATGAATTAGCAATACTCCATACTGACTAGTAACATCTCTCTGATAAGCATAGCTATCTAATAGCCTTATTTAATCATACAGTCAAGATATTTATTCAATTTTCCATAAGATAATATTTATTGCTGCGACTATCGATATGTTCTATAGTGTTGCTACTATGAATCTAAAAAATCATAAGCTGCTATTTAATATTATCTCTCCAGGATACAACTGGTTTTTTAAAAGCCAAACCAGGAACTATGCCGAAATTTTGTCCAAATATATTGATAAACTGGAAATTCCGAATAGAGGAAGGATTCTCGATGCAGGCTGCGGCACAGGGGCTCTTACCCAGGCTTTGTCAGATAGGGATTTTGAGGTTACCGGTGTAGATATGGCTGGAATGATGATGCGTTACGGAACTAAACGCGGCCTTGACTGCAGGTATGGAAATATTATTGATGGACTGGATTTTGAAGATAACTCCTTTGACCTTGTTGCATTTGCCTTTGTAGCTCACGGTCTGGACAGAGATAAAAGAAGAAAACTGTTTATTGAAGCTGCAAGGCTTTCCAGAGGAAAAGTATTATTTCATGATTACAGTTCCGAAAGAAATATGATAACCAATATAATTGAGTATATCGAGGGTGGAGATTATTTTAATTTTATCCGTACAGGACTATCAGAAATGGAGGAAATATTCAGTTCTGTTGAGGTTGTAAGGATAAAGAAATATACAAACTGGTATATCTGTACACTGTAGATTAATGAAAAATGAAAAACTAAAAATGGAAAATGTAGAATATACTTATGCGATTACAGTTGTCCCTTCTCCTTTTCTCCCATACTGTCATTCACCAGATACATCAAAGAATTATAATTAATACCACCCTCCCTGGAAAGACCTATCTCACAGGATTTACTGGTGGATATCCCCTCATGACAATGTGCCGGAATGGAAGGTTTTAAAGCTCTTAAGGCAGATTTATTTAATTCCGGATGGCTAAAACCTCTGTCACCTGCAAATCCGCAGCATTCAACATCTTCAGGAATAATTACCTCTTTGGCACATGCTCTGGAAATCTTTTTCAATTTTTCAGCCAGTTCTCCTTTTATAACAGTGCAGGTGCTGTGAAGGGCAATTGTTTTGTCCTGCTGTTCCAGTGGTACTTTGTCCAGAATGTACTCATCTACAAAATCAATCTGATCCATCATTTTCATTCGATCACCAACACTTTCCTTAATTCTCGCTGCACATGGACTGGCATCACAGATAACAGGAATTTTTCCATTGTCACTAATTTTAAACAAGGCTTCTGTCAGTTCATCCAGTTTCTGCTGTCCCTGTTTTTTGTACCCCTTACTTGCCCATGGCATTCCACAGCATAAGCTGCCCAGATTTTCAGGGAACAGTACTTCATAATCCATCTTGCCCAATACTTCCATTGTAGTGTCTATCATAGATGCCTTTTTATTCTCTTTTATCGCCGGACCCATGGCCCTGGTCAGGCATGTTGGAAAATAAACAATTTTTGGAGAATCATTTTTTATATCTCCCCGTTGTTTTAGGGAAAATAGAGAAGGTCCGGGCATGAAATTTCCCCATAGGGGCATCTTTTTGAAAGTGGCATGGTGCATTATTTTGGTTATTAATCCAAGAACAGTATTACTCAGTATTTTGTAGGCAATCAGTTCCAGTTTAAGTACATTCCGCAGCATTGAAACCGCAGCATTTAGATGGTCGGCCAGAAACTGGGCTATATACCTTCCAAATGCAGTAGTTTTAGTTTCCCGTAAATATTTAACCAGAGAGCCGGTATCGATATCTATGGGACAACGAACTGCACATAACCCATCTGCAGCGCAGGTAGCTTCCCCATAATAATTAAAGGTTTTTTCATATTCCCTGTATAATTTGTTTTTGTCTGAACTATTTTTTTCAGATATAATGTCTCGCCATGCCCGAATTCTCTGTCTGGGTGTAAAAGTAAGTTCTCCCGAAGGACATCTGGGTTCGCAGTATCCACACTCAATACACTTATCAATAATTTCATTGGCCACAGGGGTATTTTTAAAATTTTTAAGATGAACTTCCTGGTCATTGTTTAAAATAACACCAGGGTTAAGAATTTGTTTGGGATCAAAGGCAGTTTTAATATCTTCCATTATTTTATAGATAAACTCTCCCCATTCCATCTCTACAAAGGGGGCCATATTTCGACCTGTTCCATGTTCGGCTTTTAAAGAGCCGTCAAAGTCTTTTACAACCATTGTGGTTAGTTCATTGATAAAGGCACTGTATCTGGCAACTTCAATTTGATCATCAAAATCCTGGGAAAATACAAAATGCAAATTCCCTGCAAGGGCATGGCCAAAGATAATGGAATCTTCATATCCATGCTTATCCAGAACCTTTCGTAAACCTGTAAACCCGGGAGATAGGTTTTGTGGCGGGAAAGCAATGTCCTCGATAATTAAGGTCGTTCCCTGTTCCCTTATTGCTCCCACAGTTGGCAGTAATCCTTTTCTAATATTCCACAGCAATTTATATTCAGCAGTGTTGTCAGTGAAACCGGAGCTGAATATTATATTCAGCTGTTTAAGATCCTCTTCCAGTTCCAGAATCTCTTTTTGCATGGTTTTATAATCATCTGCCTTTACCTCTGTAAGTAATGCAACTTCACCCTCTTTGACATTTTGAAGATACCCAGGCATACCGGGTTTGTCTTTAACCGACTTCAGGGACATGTAGTCCATCAATTCACCTACATCAATGCCTCTGTTTAACAGAAGTGGAATTGTTTCCAGAGCCTCTTCCGCTGTATTAAAAAACAACAAACAGCATGATTTGTATTTAAGGTCAATAACTGTGTTATAGGTAATTGAGGAAATAAAGGCCAGAGTTCCTTCCGATCCAATTATCAGATGCTGCAGAATATCAATGGGATCGGAAAAATCGATAAATGAATTAACCGTATATCCTGTTGTATTTTTAATTTTAAATTTATGCTTAATTTTTTCTTCAGCCTCATGATTCTTTTTTATTCTATTACCCAGATCTTCCAGATGATTGATAAGTACTTTGTTATTGTTTAAAAATGCTTCCCTGCTTTTCTCATCTTCTGTATCGAGTATCTCACCATTGGCAAACACCAATCGAAGGCCTTTAAGGGTCTGATAGCTGTTCTCTGCTGTTCCACAGCACATACCACTTGCATTATTAGCTGCAATTCCACCAATCATTGCTGCATCAATAGAAGCCGGATCCGGACCTATCTTTTTACCATAGGATGATAAATATCTGTTGGCTCTACTGCCAATGACACCTGGTTGCAGCCAAATGGTTTTCCCTTCATCTGACACCCTGGCACCCACCCAGTTTGCACTTAATTTAATTAGTACAGAGTCAGTCAGTGCCTGGCCGGAAAGGCTTGTTCCTGCAGCCCGAAAAGTAACAGGAATAGAAAGGGTGTAACAGTTTTTTAGAATAAAAGAGATCTCATTTTCGTTGTCTGCAATAATAACCAATTTTGGGATCAAGCGGTATACACTGGCATCGATACTATATGCGCTAAGCAGCAGGCTGTTTGTAATAAGTCGTGATTCGGGGATCTCAGTTTTTAGAAGTTTAAAAAGTTTTGAATAATTACCTTCTAATTTTGTCATCGTACAACCACCTTCTGGTTTATTTTATAAGTATATCAGCTTAAAATTGCATAGAAAACAGTTTCTGGAATGGTGTAAGTATGATAGGTTTTATCGGGTATCTTGTCAATTGGTAAGACCAGTACTGTTTCTGCTATTTTTACCAATTGAATATTAGTTAGATACATTTTATAATTATCATAAGATTATGGAAGTAAAACCAATTGTAAAAAAAAGAGTATACCAGGAAATAATCAGCCAGTTTGTAGAAATGCTGCGGGATGATCGTATTAAAGTTGGAGATCGACTTCCATCTGAGAGAAATCTTGCAGACATGTTCCAGGTATCACGACCTTCCGTAAGAGAAGCTCTTAGGGTCATGGAAACTATCGGACTGATTGAGACCCGACCTGGTGGCGGTGCCTTTGTAACAGATCTTAACCTGGCTCCCTTTATCAATACCTTTGCTCCTCTTATTATCAGAAGGAAAGGATTTGAAATGGAGTTACTGGACCTAAGGGAACTTCTGGAAGTGAAGGCTGTTGGATTAACTGCGGAAGTCGCTGGATTAGAAACAATCCAATCTCTAGATGAAATAATTCAGAGGATGTATAGAGCTCTTGAGTTGAAGGATGTAGAGGAGAGTGCTCTCTGCGATATTGAATTCCATAAAACCATATTCGAAAGCAGTGGTAATTATGTTCTTATGCAGACTGCCAACTACGTTAACTCTCTTATGGAAATCTCGATTAAAGGCAACCGGACGCTACTCTTACGTGAGGAAAAGAATGCGGTCAAGCTCTGCTCTGAGCATAAGTCCATTTTTGAAGCGATAAAGCAAAAAGATCCTGTTCTGGCCAGAGAGCGTATGAATAAACATATCGAAGGGGTGCGTATTCTTTTTCAGGAAAACTTGCAGTAAATTATTACAGAATTTTAAAATTCCCGGAGAGTTTCTACTTAAATAAAAACAAAAAAATACAGATAGGTGCAAATAAAAACTTACTGTTTTTAAAATAAAAAACTTGCGTTTTTGATACTATCGGGTTATCATTCTCCCTTCCCCTATAAACAGTTATAGGGTTTTTTGCATTAGATGGAGGCTGTCATGCAACTCTGTAGCTCATTGAAAAT
>CBDVAD010000061.1:0-12346 GCA_965371875.1 uncultured bacterium | reverse complement strand
ATTAATTAATAAAGTAGTCAGTAATCGATAGTCAGTAGGGGCAGGTTTAAAACCGGCCTCTACAGAACAATTCTCTTGCCAAATCTGTTTTATTAGGTTTATCTGGATAACATGAGCATCAAATCAACCAAACCCCGATTACTTTTATTTCAGCCGCTAATATATGATTTTGCTCTTTATGATCTGTTTTTAAAGCCATACGGCCTTCTTCGTCTGGGAAGATGGTTCGAAGAGTCCGGGTATGATGTTTTTTTTCTAAACGGCCTGGATTATAAAGAATCTGAAACTATCAGAGTTTTGGGTCGGCCCAGGCGTATGCCAAATGGAACAGGCAAGTTTCCACGAATGAGGGCGCCATTACCCAAAGGGGTAGAATCTGAACGTTCCTTTGGGAGATATGGGGTATTACCGGAGATTTTAAGAATAAAAATAAAGGAAGTGAATCCGGATCTGATTTTTATAACATCCGGGATGACATACTGGTATAGAGGAGTGATTGAAGCAGTTAAATTATCCAAAGAAATCTATCCGGAAGTTCCTGTTGTAACAGGTGGTATCTATGCCAGCCTTATGCCGGAGCATTGCAGATTAAATACAGAATCAGATTATGTAGTTTCCGGAAATAGTTCAGCAGATATTAAAACTATTCTGTCAAACCATTCCCTTCCAGATACCACTGGTTCAATTCCCCTGTCTCCCCTTATGATTGAGGAGGTATGGAAGGATGCAGGAGTAATCAGACTGAATGAAGGTTGTCCCTTTCACTGTGATTATTGTGCATCTGATCTTCTTAGCAGTACTTTTCTTTCAGGTAATGCAGAAACTGCTTTCGAAACTCTTTTAGAGATGCATGAGCGATTTGATACCAGAAATTTTGCCTTCTATGATGATGCCTTACTGATAGACAGCAGCCGGAGTATCAATCCTTTTCTGGAACTGGTGATAAAGAAGGAGCTTCCTGTTAAATTTTACCTGCCCAATGCTGTTCATATTCAGTTTCTTGATAATGAGACAGCTGATCTTATGAAAAGGGCTGGATTTCAGGAAATACGATTAGGATATGAGTCTTCCTCTGACAGTTTCCATTCCAATTATGATGATAAGTTCCCACAGGATGATTTGCATCGGGTAGTTGGAACTTTAAAAAAAGCAGGTTTTGCCTCCAGCAGCATAACTGCATATGTCCTTGGTGGATTACCTGAGCAATCTTACCGTAATGTAGAGAGATCAATAGAAACTGCCTCCTCCACCGGCATTAGAGTTTCTTTGGCAGAATACTCTCCGGTGCCCCGAACCAGTCTTTGGAAAAACAGTCTGGAGCTCTGCCCTTTTCCTATTGAGGAGGAACCTCTGTTTCATAACAACACATTTTTTCCTATGAAGTGGGAAGGATATACTCTGGAAAACATGAAATATTTGAAGAATCTTGTTCAGAAATTGAATGGCAACCTGTAGGGACAGGTCGCGACCTGTCCCTACAGGTTCATTCCCCGCAGCATTTCACCAAGACCCTTTGACGGATTAATTTCTCTGTCAAGAATTTTGTAAACCATATTACATATTGGCAGTCTGAGCTTGTATTGGGACGCGAGTTTGTTTACAAAACGAGCTGCAACTATTCCTTCGGGTAAATATCCAATTTCATCAATATTTTCAATAAGATGATCAAGATTGGTAAACTTGGCTATTCGTCTGTCTTTTATAATTTCTCTACCGAATCTTCTGTTTCGTCCGTATTTACTTCTGCATGTTACATCAAGATCACCTACACCTGCTATAGATGTAAATGTTTCCGGATACTCCGATCCAAGTGCTGCACCAAGAGTTTGAATTTCATTTAATCCTGCTGCAAGGAGGAGGGATTCTGAATTATCACCGAATTTTTCAGTTAATTCCATAAGTGCATCCAGCATGCCAAAAGCAATTGCAATTACATTTTTAACAGCTCCTGAGGTCTGGACACCCTCTACATCCAGAGAAGGAAAGACAAGCATGTTTTGTGATGAAAGAAGTTTCTTTATTTTAATTGCATTTTTACCGCTTTTTGATGCACTTATCAGACCGGTCAGTTTCCCTCTGGCAACTTCTTCTGCATGGCTTGGACCTGAAATATAAACAAGACTGTTTCTATAAAAACCGGGAAGATAATCTTCCAGGGACTTTAGAATCAATGAAGGACCTGATGGGGTTTCTATAAACCCTTTTGTAAGTACGCCTATAACAGTTTTTCCTTCAGTAATGCCATGTAATGGAATTAGTTTTTTTACCAGATCCATAATGTAGAGAGAGGGGGTTGCTATAAGAAGGAAGTCTTTATCTTTTGCAGCATCTTCAATATTTGAAGTAGCAATCAGTGTTTCAGGGAGATCTACACCAGGAAGAAAACGTTCATTTACATGATCATTATTAATGCTGTTAACTACAGGCTCCATAAAATCCCATATTGTAACAGAGTGTCCATTGTCTGCAATAACCTTTGCAACTGCTGTTCCCCAGGCGCCTGCACTGATTATTCCAACTTTTTTTCCAGTTGAATTATTTGTCATACTTAATACCACTCTTTTAAACTATCATAATATTCGATAATCTCACTCTGTTTAAAGAAAATATTAATTTCCCGGACAGCACTCTTCAGAGAATCTGAGGCATGGACTATATTCTTTTTTGTTGTTACTCCATAGTCCCCTCTGATAGTTCCAGGTTCTGCATTATCCGGATTTGTTGCTCCTGAAAGCTTTCGAAGGGATGTAACAGCATTTTCTCTTTCTAAAACCATAACGATAGCAGGATCAGAGGTCATATACGCAAGGAGGGATTCATAAAATGCTTTTCCTATATGTTCACTGTAATGTTCTTCTGCGGTTTCAACAGAGATTTTCATTGTCTTCATGGCTAAAATTCTAAATCCCTTAGTTTCAAACCTTGAGATTATTTCGCCAACAAGCCTGCGCTGAAGAGCTCCAGGTTTAATTATGGTGAATGTACGTTCAGTTGCCATTTTATTCCCCTTTTCTCTTAGGTATAAATGATATTCTATTGATATTCAACCCGACCTTATAGATAGCATTTCATTCGATAGTGTAAGAATTATCTAAATACATTTAGATGATCG
Organism: uncultured bacterium; assembly: GCA_965371875.1. Taxonomy (GTDB): domain Bacteria; phylum Spirochaetota; class Spirochaetia; order B11-G9; family B11-G9; genus JAJRQE01. The sequence continues at coordinate 9,234 of CBDVAD010000061.1, read as the reverse complement.
GGTTGAAAAATATCGAGTTTGTGATAGTATCTCCAGTAATAAACTTATAGCAAGGAATCCCTGTGAAATATAACTTCTTCAGATCAACCTTACTGGTTGTTATTATTTATATTTATTCCACTTCTTTTTTATTCTCAGTTGAAAAGACATTATCTCAAAAAGAGGATCCTTCATCGGGATGGCTTACATCCGGCAGTCTTTCATCCGGACGAATTGATCTGTCAGAAGATGGTAAGGCGTATCAGACTTATCAATTCAAAGTTCCTTCAGATGTATTTTCAGTTAGATTAACAGTCAGTAATTCTCCTGCAGATTTGGATATTTATATAAAGAGAGGAGAGGAGATCCAAAGCTACGACCTTGTTGATTATTCCAGTACCAGGGAGGATCATAATGAGAGCCTTCTAATAACAAGATTGTCTGATCTGCCCCTGGAAGATGGTATCTATTATGTAGATATAAGTTATCAGAGGGATATCCTCCCTGTTATTAATGAGCGCCGGTCAACAAGTGTATCCTTCAATGTTATGCTGGAACTGGATAGCTATAAAATTACTGACACTCTGTTACCAGGTATAACGGCTGAATATAAACTTTTTCCCGACAAGGGGATGGCCTCTCTCTTTGCTCTAAAGATACCTAAGGGTACAGATGCATTCCGGGTTGATCTGTTTAATACAACTGCAGATCTGGATTTAATGGTTTCTTATGAGAATAAGATAATTACCAGGAGCAGCAATGATTATTTGGGAGAAAGTCTTCTGGGTAAAGAATCACTGGTAGTGGAAGGACTCAATGGTAATCCGGTAAAACCGGGAATTTATTATATTTTAGTATTTGATCAGGTTTCCAACGATCATCCCATCGGTTTTTCAATTATAACTGGTCTGGGTACGGTGCCACCGGAAGTCCTGACTGAAATTCCAAGGTTTCCGGCGATCGGTGATGAGATGCAGAATGTACTAATGGCTACTGCAGAGATTATTGGAAATGCCGGGAAAGGGTCGGGTTGTTTTGTCAGTTCAGAAGGACATATAATTACAAATTGGCATGTAATAGAAGACTTTACAGGAAAAGTATCCAGAGATCTGTTTGTAGCAATAAATCTTTCAAATGAGCTCCCTCCTGTAGAGCTGTTTAAAGCAGAATTGCTTGATTATTCTGCCAGCAAAGATCTTGCCCTGTTAAAAATCTCGTCAGGCTTATACGGAGATCCTGTTCCTTCAGGTTATTCATTTCCCTATTTTACTCTGGGAAATACAGACTCTCTGCGTCTTGGGCAGCCCCTTACATATCTGGGATACCCTGGTATAGGAGGGACGGGATCCAGAGCATCAATATCACTGACCAGGGGTATAGTCAGCGGTTTTGAAAGAGCCAATGGGAATTTGCTTGTTAAAACGGATGCGGAAATAAACAGTGGTAATTCCGGCGGGGCTGCAATAAATACATATTTTGAATTAATAGGCTTTCCTACTGTCACTATTGGAGAAGACGCAGGACAACTGGGTTATATAACACCGGTATCAATGATTCCGAAAGAGTGGTTTAGGTACATTGGTCGTTAATTGGTCTGTAGGGGCGACCGGCCGGTCACCCCTACAGGATTTTTTCCAATTCTTCTTTTGCCTTTGATAGTGAATCACCATACTGGGTTTCCAATTTCAAAAGATTAGACTTTAATAGTTCCATGAATTCCGGATCCTGATCCGGTGATAATGTTACTTCCTGTCCGTATTGTTTGGCCAGTTCCTGCTGTTTTTGCATAAGTCTTGGTGCATACTGCTGTTTAAGAGCTTCTATAAGCTGACTGCGGTTTTCAAGATACTGGGAGAAGAACTGTTTAATCTGTTCTACCATTATAGCTGTATTCTTTTTATCTGCAGTAAACAGGCTGAGTCCTTCTGTGATTTTATCAAGAAGATCTTCAAAATTATCAGTTTTAGGCAAACGTATATTTGAAAGAAAGGCCTTTTTTAATCCTTCAATGAAAAACTTCTTATTATCATCTGAAAAACTTTTTATTTTCTTTTCAAGATCGGTTTTGTTGATATCTGTATTATACAGATAATCTGACGCAAGTTTCTGACCCTCTTTTACAAGATTGTCTGACTTTATTGTATCTGGATCGCTTTTTACATCCTTTGTTCTTTCCATTGCTATTTCTAATGCTGATTTAATAAATGCCATTGTTATTGTCTCCATTTGCAGAGACACTCAAGTTGGTTGCCTCTACAAGTAAAATATACCTAATTACATCTAAAGTGAATAGTAACCTTTGAAAAAACCCTTGATAAAAGAGCGACAGTTTCATATTCTAAGAAAAAGACTAAAGGTAGGAACGGATGGCAAGGACGCATAGCCGAGCAGTAAGGACGCATAACCGAGCAATGAGTGCAACGAATGACCAGGTAAACGAAGTTTATGACCAGGCAGACCCCAGAAAGTTTTATCTCAGTTATAATCAGATTCATAAGACAATAAAAAGGTTATCAGAAGAGATCATATCCGCAAATTATAATCCTGATGTAATTGTTGCTATAGGTACAGGTGGTTTTATTCCTGCAAGAATGCTTAAGACTTTTATTAATAAACCTATCTATACAGTTGGTATATCCTACTATGATGAAAATAATAAACCAAAAGATGCACCTTCTAAAATTCAGTGGATCGATGAGGTTGAAACCAAGCTGGAAGGACGAAAGATTCTTCTTGTGGATGAAGTTGATGATTCCCGGATTACTCTTGAATACTGTCTTCGTGAACTATTGAGTCACAATCCTGCTGAAATTTCAGTAGCTGTTCTTCATAATAAAAATAAATTAAAAGAGGGTGTAATACCGGATGAGGTATCACACTATTTTGTTGGTGATGAACTTGATGATCTCTGGATCTGCTATCCCTGGGATGCTGTTGATATTGATGAACAGGAGAGAATGGCTACCGGGGGCTGATTTAGTAAGGTGTCAGTGCATCGATTTGTAAAGACGCACGGCCGTGCGTCTCTACAAATCGAATCTGTTGCTAACCACATATATATAGTTTATACTCAAAAAATATTTTGATTTTTGCATGACATAACTGGAGGCTTGCTGTGGGTGAAAAAATCCGTTTGACAATTGATGGTAGAGAAGTTGAAGCTGAGAAGGATGAGAATCTGCTGAAAGTTGCAAAACGTAACGGGTTTGATATTCCCAATCTTTGCTGGATGGAACATATGCTCCCAACCGGTTCCTGCCGGATGTGTTTAGTAAAAATTGATGGAGAAAGAGGTCTTAAAACTGCCTGCACAACAAAAGCAGCGGAAGGGATGAATATCACAGCTTTTGATGAAGAGATTGAGGGTGTTCGAAAAACAAATCTTGAGTTTATTCTTTCTGATCATAATTATGACTGTTCTATTTGTCAGAAAAACAGTGAATGTGACCTTCAGGATATTGCATATAAATATCAGATTGGAAGTGAAGATATTGTAAAATTGAATTATCTGGCCGTAAAACCTGAACTGGAAGCGGATTATAGCTCTCCTGTACTGGATTATGAGCCGGACAAATGTATTAAGTGTGGAAGATGTATAGCCGCCTGTACTGAAATTCAGGGTAAGGATGTTCTCTCTTTTGTAGAACGTGGATTTTACATGTATCCTTCACCGGATTTTACTAACTGGAAAGATTCCACATGTGACGGTTGCGGAGAATGTGTTCAGTCCTGTCCAACAGGAGCGCTGGTTGAAAAACCTCTTGTTACAATGATCAGGGCTATGGACATCGATAGAAAAGTTAAAACAACCTGTACCTACTGCGGTGTAGGTTGTCAGATAGAGATGTGGGTCAAGGATGATGAGGTAGTAAGGATTCGGGGTGTTCATTCAAAACCTAATAACGGTAGACTTTGTGTTAAGGGACGGTTTGGATACGAATTTATTACTAATAAAGACAGATTGACTACACCTCTTATCAGAAAAAATGGAGAACTTGTAGAGGCAAGCTGGGATGAAGCTCTTGATCTGATTGCTGAAAAAATGACTGGTATCAGAGATAAAGATGGTCCTGATGCACTTGCCGGACTTGCTTCTGCCAGATGTACAAATGAAGATAATTATGTATTTCAGAAATTTTTCAGGGCTTCTTTGGGAACAAATAATGTTGACCATTGTGCCCGTCTTTGTCATGCCCCGACAGTAGCCGGCCTTGGTAAGGCTTTTGGATCAGGAGCAATGACGAATCCTGTGGAGGAATTTGCAAATGCAGACTGTATCCTTATTACAGGTACCAATGCCACAGAAACACATCCTGTTACGGGTACATATATTAGAAATGCGGCTGCGAAAGGGGCAAAAATTCTTTTATTTGATCCCCGGAAGATTGATATAGTTAAAGATTCATATCTCTGGATGAGACAGAAGTCAGGTACTGATGTTGCCTGGATTAATGGTATGATCAACGTAATAATTACAGAAGGTTATGCAAACGAGAAATTTATTAAAGAGAGAACAGAGGGATTTGAAGAACTTAAAAAGGCTGTAACTTCCTATACACCTGAAAAAGTAGAGGAAATTACAGGTATTAAGGCTGATGATTTACGGGAAGCGGCAAGAGTCTATGCAACTTCCGAAAAATCTTCAATTGTATATGCCATGGGAATTACCCAGCATGTAACCGGTACTGACAACGTTCTTTCCCTTGCAAACCTTGCAATGGTAACCGGGCAGATAGGAAGACCTTCCACTGGTGTTAATCCATTAAGAGGACAGAATAATGTACAGGGTGCATGTGATCTTGGTGGACTGCCAAATGTCTATTCCGGTTATCAGAAGGTAACTGATTCCGGTGCACGGGGAAAATTCCAGAAAGCCTGGGGTGTTGAAAAACTGCCTTCAGAAAATGGTCTTACCATTGTAGAGATTATGAACGGGGCTCTTGAAGGAACTGTAAAGGGACTCTATGTAATGGGCGAAAACCCTATGATGTCTGATCCGAACCTTAATCATGTAAAAGAAGCTCTTACCAAACTTGACTTTCTTGTTGTTCAGGATATTTTCCTTACAGAAACTACTGAGTTTGCAGATGTAGTTCTTCCTGCATCAAGTGCAGCAGAGAAAGAAGGTACCTTTACTAACTCAGACAGAGGTGTTCTTCGTGTAAGACCGGCGCTTTCAGCTCCCGGGAAAGCCAGGGGTGACTGGGAAATAATGTGTGATCTATCTACAAGAACGGGTTATCCAATGGAATATGCAGACAGCAATGCTGTTATGGAAGAAATTTCGGAAGTAACACCGATTTATGGTGGTATTAACTATGAACGCCTTGAAACAGAAAGTCTTTCGTGGCCATGTCCTACAACTGAGCATAAGGGGACTACTTTCCTCCATGCAGAAAAATTCTCCCGGGGTCTTGGTCTTTTTACTCCTGTTGATTTTATTCCACCGGCAGAACAGCCTGATAAGGAGTTTCCTTTTATTCTGACTACTGGTCGAATGCTGTATCATTATCATACTGCGACCATGACCAGACGTTCTACACCATTAAGAGAATTTGCTCCTGACGGATATATGGAAATTTGTAAAGAGGATCTTGAAGATCTGGGTGCTGCAGATGGTGAAATGTTGAAAATCAGTTCCAGAAGAGGTGAAATTACTGCATTGGCAAAGATGAGTGAGCGAGTACCAAAGGGTGTTGTATTTATACCTTTCCACTTTCATGAGTCTCCTGCAAATATGCTTACGAACGATGTTCTTGATCCGGTATCAAAAATTCCGGAGCTTAAGGTTGCTGCCTGTAGAGTTGAGACAGTAGGGTAGAGGTGGTTAATGAGTCTTAAACAGGAAGCTGACCGCAAGGTTATTGCAGGTATTCTGGCCGGCGGCGGCAGCCGTCGGTTTGGAAGTGATAAGGCCTGTGCTATATACGAAGGTAAATCCCTTCTGGAGTGGACTATTCATAATGCTTCGACCATTACAGACAATATAAATATACTGACCAAAAAGCCTGCAAATTACCGTTTTACAGGGTGCAATATCATACCTGATCTTCTTGATGTATCTACACCAATAAGCGGTATAATTTCTATCAAACCATATGTAAGTGACTGGCTGCTTCTTCTGGCATGTGATATTCCTTTTTTTGAAAAAAAGGTGCTTGAATTTCTCTGGGAAAGAAGAGATAGGGAGAAAGCCACAGTAATACATGTAAATGGTAAGTACCAACCCTTTCTTGGCCTCTATCCAGTTAGCGTCCTCTCGTATTGGGAAGAGGCTTTTGAAAGAGGAGAGTACCATCTGCAGAGGGTTATAGAAGGGATGCCCAGGACAGTAATAGAACAGAGTGATCTGATGTTTGCCGGTATATCTTTACACTCTTTTCTTAATATAAATACCCCGGCAGACCTTGAACGAATAGGAATATGATAATACAAAAGAAAAAAATTATAAGATATAAACATGGTTCGGCTGCCAATGTTGTAGATCCTGTAATATGTGAAGAATGGTTTAATCTCTATTTAAACGAAAAACTTATCTATCAGACACCGGTTCTGGATCAGGAAATTGAGCCCCTGATTTATGGTTTGCTTTTTGTAAAAGGACATATTCAAGTAGGGGCGAACCGCCGTTCGCCCCTACTTGAATATTGTGAAAATGGTAGATCCTGGTATGTCACTTCTAAAACTGCCAGGCAGGGACAATCATTCCGTCAAATGGTGGAAGAAGCCTTTTTAGGTATCGATTCTGGTGAATCAGGTGATTCCAGGCCTGCAGCTGCCATCCGGAAAAAATACAAAGCTGATACGATTCTTGATCTGATGAGGGACTTTCAGAAACTGCCTTCTGTATATCATGAAACTGGTGGTGTCCATATGGCTGCATTTGCCACTGATTCAATTTTATACTGGGCTGATGATGTAAGCCGTCGTAATTCTGTTGATAAAGTTATTGGTAAGGTTTTTCAATCTGACATAGATTTACAGGATGGTATTTTTGTTTCTTCCGGAAGAATATCTTCTGATATTGTTATTAGAATGGTAAGAACAGGTGTAGAACTGATAGCTTCTGTTTCTGCGCCTATGGATAAGGCAATACGTCTTGCTGAGTATTATGGAATAACTCTCTGTGGTTTTGCCAGAGGCAGGCGAATGAATATATATACCCACTCAGATAGAGTTATTACAGATTAGGGAGTATTCATGGCATTCACAACAGAACTTCTCTACTATAAAGATCCGTATAAAATTGATTTTACTGCCACTGTACTTTCTGTAGAAAAAGTTACAGGTAAAGATGAAAAATGGGATGTTATTCTTGATAGAACCTGTTTTTATCCGGAAGGAGGAGGACAGCCTTCTGATATTGGTGAGATTGATGGCATTAGGGTTGACCATGTTTACAAGAATAATGGTGAGGTTTTTCACCGGATGGATTCTGAACCTGGCATAAAAGAAGTTAATTGCCGGATAGACTGGAGTCATCGATTTGATTACATGCAGCAGCATACCGGACAGCATATTATTTCCGGAGCTCTCCATTCATTTGGTTATGAAACTGTTTCAGTTCATCAGGGAGAGAATCTAACTACAATTGAAATTGATAAGCCTGATATATCCGGAGAAGATCTTAAACTGATAGAAATTTTTTCCAATAAGATAATTTCCAGAAATATAGAGTTGAGTTCTGAATGGGTAAATGATGACAGGATAAAAGATTTATCATTAAGAAGAACACCCAAAGTCTCCGGACTGATTCGTATTATCCGAATTGATGATTTTGATCAGGTTGCCTGTGGTGGTATTCATACCAGGAGTACTGGTGAAATAGAGTGCATAAAATGTGTTTCTGTTGAAAAAATCCGGGGACATGCGCGAATAGGGTGGAAAATAGGAAAAAGAGTTCTACTGGATTATGAAGAAAAGAATTCTATTGTATCCAGACTATCTAATATTTTTTCTGCCAGACAGCATGAAATTCTGCCAAAAGTTGAAGAACTTATAAGTAACTTTCAGGAAGAAAAAAAAATGTACAATCGTCTGGAAAACAGATTTTTTAAGTATCAGATAAAAGATATGTTTCAGGATGCACTGAAAATTGGAGATGTCTCCTTTATTACTTTTATATTTGAAAATGAATCAAAAGATTACCTGAAAAATATGGTGAATATTATAGATACTGATGAAAGGTATCTGATCTGTCTAATCAATAAGAGGGTTTCAGATTTTCAATGGGTGATTGCTGCGGGAGGGATAGATTTCCCTTTTACCAGCATGCGTCAGGAACTTATGAAAATAATTAATGCCAGGGGAGGGGGTAAGACTCCAGTCTGGCAGGGAGTAGCGGATAATCCGGATGGGATTTATTTATTTTTTAATACTCTTAGATCTGAACTTATGAAAACCTAACAAGTATCTTATTTTTGTCTTTCTGCCTTAGTTCGTCTTTTATGATCGTACATCCTTTTATCGGCTATCTGTATTATTTCGTCACTGCTTAGTGCGTTCTCTGAATCGGTTTCTGCAAATCCATAACTGGCGCTTATATTATATTCTATATCATCCTTTGAATTTCTCTCTTTCAGGGACTCTTCCACACGTTCCCAGATAGATTTTACTTCTTTAAGACGGCAGTCAGGAAAAATTAACAGGAATTCATCCCCCCCAAGTCTGCTTAGAATATCAGATTCCCGCATAGCTGATTTAATATCCTGAATGATATACTTTATCAGATTATCCCCTGCATCATGTCCGAAGTTGTCGTTTACATTTTTTAGATCATTGATGTCAATATAGCAGATACTTAGAAAAGTTTTTCCGCGTTTCATTTTTTTTAATTCCTGATTAAGGAATTCCATACCTACTCTGCGGTTGTATACTCCAGTCAATTCATCATAAGTTGCAAAATGATAGAGTTTATCTTTGGCTCTCTTACGGTCGCAAATATCTTTGATAAGTCCCGAAATCCTTACAGTTTCTCTATTCTCATCCACTGAAAGATCTGCAGATACGAGCGTATGATGTACTTTATTATTTTTATCAGTAAGCTGTATTTCATAGTTGGACACAGATTTTTTGGAAAGAAGCTCTTTCATGAACAAACCTTTGTATTTGTTCCCTTTGAATAGGCGCTGTATATTTTTACCGATTATTTCATCATATTTATATCCGGTAAACTTTTTAACAGATGGACTGATGACACTGATAATACCTTCTGCATCGGTTTCGTAGTAAATGTCATGGAGTTTTTCAAAAATT
>CBDVAD010000060.1:0-12362 GCA_965371875.1 uncultured bacterium | reverse complement strand
TGCATGCCAATATTCTATCCCCTGGAAGGAGTACTTAAAAAGATATGACAAACCAATAAAGACAGCCCCGGAGTAAGGAATCAGAAAAATAAATATTATTATTGATGAAAATAACTTCATTCCCCGGCTTTTATATCGGACCTCCAGATACTCGCTCATGGTAGTAACGCCCAGCTCCATGGACATCTTTTTTATCTTCCAGGCCATTAGCCCCCAGACACCAAACACTCCTATTAGTGCATTACTGACACCAATCCAGACTCCGGAATATCCAAATCCCCAACCAACTTTTCCGGCAAATCCAATAAAAACTACTGCAGAAAAGTATGCTGTCCCGTATGAGAAAGCGGTCATCCAGGGACCAACCTTACCACCACCTAAAAAGAAGTCAGAAAATGTTTTAGTCTTTCGCATTCCCCTGATTCCAAAAAAGATAATGGTTAAAGCATACAAACCAAGTATAATAATTCTGACTGCCATCCTGCCCTCCTGCCGGATTAATATATTTCTGTAGTATCATAGACATTCTGTACAAGTTATGCAAAGGTCTTTTTAGATATTACAAATGGAGAAACAAAATATGGATGATAAAAATTTAATGGAACACTTCGAAAAACTTGCAGCCCGGCACTTTCCTGACGGGTTTGATGATATAGTATTACCACCCCCTGTTTTTACCGCTATGGAAGCTGAATTCCTTTCAATTGATTCAGAGAATGCTGCTATAGAGGTAAAATTCCCTGTTCCCTACAGTTCATTAAATCCCTTCGGGAGTATGCAGGGAGGAGTAATTGCCGCAGCTGTCGATAATGCAATCGGTCCGTTAAGCATGATAGTGGGACCAGTAAGTTTTACAAGAGACATGGAATTAAAGTATCGAAAACCTGTTAAGGGAGATTATGAATATATCATTGTCCGTGCAAACCTTACAGAGAAAAAAGACAGAAGACTTTATTTCTCTGCAGAGGTAATGGATCCTGATGGAAACATTCTTGTTAAGGCAAAGGCAATGAACTGGATTGTCGGGTAATTTTTATTTTAGGCATGTATGATTGCAGGTTTTAATTTTTTTCCGGGCGCCTCCCGGCTCCGCCGGGACCAGGCTATCCGCTTGTACTCCTCCCGGATTGATGAACATGACCACATTTTGATTTTCCGGGTAGAGACAAGGCATGCCTTGTCTCTACGGCGACATACAACCACGGTGCGGGGTACCGCTTCTATCCTTTGCGCGAAGAGACTAAAAATAACAATTTCTTTTGCTATTTCTCGGCTATGCAACCTTTTCTGCTCGCCCATGCATCCTAATTGGAACTGACACCTTAAAAATGGGCGTCCAACTATGGCGTTATGTGCAAACTATGTACATGAAATGCTTGTAATGTGCATAATATGTAGTATAATGTACATGATATGGATAAGAGATTTGATACACCTAATAACAATTTAACATTATTACCCCCTGAGGTCGACATAGAAACCAAAAGAATACTAAATCAGGCAATCAAATCAAATATTGAATTAGCAAGATTAAAGGGATATTGTTCACTCCTGCCTAATACTTCGATACTGCTGAACTCGATAATATTGAAAGAAGCAAAAACAAGTTCAGAAATAGAAAATATTATAACAACTCAGGATGAGTTATATATTGCCCTTGCAAACAGTAGAAAGGATATTGATTCAAATACTAAAGAAGTTTTGAATTATAGATCTGCAATGTGGACAGGATACAAGGAATTGGAGCAGAAAGGTTTATTATCAATAAATTCAATTATAAACATACAAAATGAATTAGAAATGAATAATGCAGGGATAAGAAAACTCCCAGGCACCAGCCTGGTAAATGACAGAACAGGAGAAATAATATATACACCTCCGGATAATGAGAAAACAATCCTGGATTTATTATCTAATCTCGAAATGTATATTAATAAAGAAGACAAAACTGATGCATTAATAAAAATGGCTTTAATACACTATCAATTTGAATCTATACATCCCTTCTATGACAGGAATGGAAGAGCAGGAAGAATTATTAATGTATTGTATTTAATTCAGAAAGGACTTATTGATAATCCAATATTGTATCTAAGTGAATACATAATTAAGAATAAGAATAGATATTATGAATTATTACAAAAAGTTAGAACTGATGGCGCATGGGAAGAATGGATCTTATATATGCTAAAAGCAGTTGAACAAACAGCTAAGGACACTTTGAAAATGATATCGGTGATTGTAAATTTGATAAATACAACTACTGAGATATGTAGAAAGGAACTTCCTAAAAGCACCTATTCCAAAGAATTAGTTGAATTGTTGTTTATCCAACCATACACAAAAATAGAGTTTTTAGTCAGTGCAGGTATAGCGGAAAGGAGAACAGCAAGCAAGTATTTGAAGCAATTAGAAGGAATTGGTGTTCTTGAATCATTTAAATCCTGGAAAGAAACGGTATATGTGAATAGAAAACTCTACGAATTACTTAAAGGATAAAGTGAGCACATCTTGAGAATAATTACTATCATCTACAACTTGCCTGAACTGGATTGTCGGGTAATAAGAGAAAAAACTCTAATTTTGTCAGTATGGATCTATCATGCGTGTTTTTTCCCGGAACAAGCTCTAATTCAGGCTGTCCCTAAACTTGAGCCAGTCTTTCCCTAATAGTAATCCCACTGGCTGGAGGTCGTACTCGACCTCTACCCACTGAATCGGGGCTGAATTTTAAGGCTCAAATACTAATAAATTGGCAATACACAGCATACTTAGAAGCATAATTCGTAAACAACGGGGTTACCAGACAGCCTCAATTAGATTCTAAAACAAAAAAATGACATATCCGCAATGTATTGTTTGACTCCATGATTACATACGTTTATCATTAATTATAGATGAAGATGATATATAATATACGATTCTATCTTATAGCAAGCCTACTCGGTATGACAATTATGGTAGGGGGGATATCTCTCTTTGTCGGAACGTATTTAATTAATGGGGCTGTTGTGAGCGAAGCAACAAACAGGATTCGTTTAGACCTTAATGCAGCCCGGGAAATCTATTTAAATGTCGAGAGGCGAATAGAAGCAGGACTCACTATTGCCGCACTTGAACAGGATTGGGATAAATATATCTACAATCAGGATTTCCAAAGGGTACACAATAAATTGAACAGTATTGCAAGGGTATTGGATCTGGATTTTACCGGTTTTGTAAAAAACGATTATACTACATTTTGCCGGCAGGGAGGGAATTTTATAAATTATCCTGATTCTATTGTTAACCCTGTTGCTCTATTTGCCATGGATACTAAATCGCCAATTACAGGAACTTTTATTTTGGACAAAGAAGCCCTAATGGCAGAAAATCCGAAGCTTGCTGAGCTTGCCAGAATGGATGTAATTAAAACTCCAAACTCACTACCACGTGATGAAACCGAAGAAACGTCCGGTATGACCATCGTATCTGCTGTCCCGATTTACAAAGACAACCTTTTTTTGGGCGTTATATACGGAGGCATCATTCTTAATCGGTGTACGGAAATTGTTGACAAAGTAAGAGAAACAGTTTTTCATGAGGAAACTTTTAAGGGACAAAGTATTGGTACAGCTACTATATTTAATAAGGATCTGCGGGTATCAACCAACGTTATGACAGAAAAAGGTGAGCGTGCTATTGGTACACAAATCTCAAGAGAAGTATATCAGAAAGTATTGATAGAGGGTGAATCATGGATCGATCGTGCTTTTGTAGTTAATAATTGGAATATTACAGCTTATGAACCAATAAGAGATTACCATGGCAATATTGCTGGGATACTCAGTGTTGGTGTTATGGAAAGTAAATATTCAGAATTCAAACGGAATACTTTGCTGGTATTTATCGCTATAACATCTACGGGAATAATAATAGCCGTGTTACTCGGATATGTCCTTTCAAAACTAGTCTTGCAGCCAGTGTATGATTTGATAGAAGTGAGTAAAAAAGTAGCTGGTGGTGATTTATCTCCAAGCATTGGCAGGATATCAAAAGGAGAAATAGGGAATCTGCAGCAAACTTTTTTGGAGATGATCTCAACCATTAAAAAACGGGATATACGCCTAAAAGAGGAAAGCGAAAAACGACTCATTGTTTCTCAAAAGCAGGCAAGTGTGGGGAGACTGGCTGCCGGTGTCGCTCATGAAATTAATAATCCGCTGACTGGAGTTCTAACTTTTACCCACATGCTTTTACGGCGAAAAGACCTGGACACTGAAATGCGAAGTGACCTGGAAACAATTGCAATGGCTACGGACCGTGTTAGAGAAATAGTTAAGGGTTTACTGGATTTTTCCCGTCAAATTAAATTGAAACTAGAGTTGAGCGATATTAATAAAGTTATAAAGGATACCCTCAGCCTGATAGAAAATCAGGCCCTTATTAAACGAGTGTTTTTATGTTTTGACCCTGGTGCTGATATTCCTAAAAAAATCCTTGACCGCAATCAGTTCCAGAGCGTTATAATGAACATTATTATAAATGCCATCGATGCTACAGATTCCGGAGGCTATATCACAATTTCTACCCGTATTAATCTTGAAACCCAATATGGTAAACATAAAGAGATTGAAATTATTATAGCGGATAGCGGATGCGGTATTTCTCCGGAGCAATTGGATAAAATGTTTGATCCTTTCTATACAACAAACGAGGTAGGAAAGGGAACCGGTTTGGGACTCTCTGTTTCCCTTGGCATTATTGAGCATCACGGAGGTACAATATCTGTAAAAAGCCAGGTGGGAAAAGGCAGTACATTCATTATCCATCTACCACTGGAAGAATATGATGAATAAAAACAAAATTCTTGTAATAGATGACGATCCTATTGTTCTTAAGAGCTGTAAAAGAGTCCTGGAATCGGAGAATTATTCGGTAACTCTCTGCTCCTCTATAAAGGAAGCAATTACAATTATTGAAAAGTATAAATTTTACCTTATTATTATTGATGTCGTTATGCCGGCTTACAATGGAGTGGATCTTCCCGCCAAAATTGAAAGAGACCATCCTGATGCAAAAACTCTGATAATAAGCGGTTATATAGAACCAAAACCGTTTTCTGAAATAATAAATACAGAGGAGAGTAATTTTCTCTCTAAACCATTTACACCGTGTGAACTGTTGGCTGCTGTAAAGAAAGCAACTATCGATACTCCCAGTGATAGTGGAATAACTATAAATACAGAAGGAGACACAAAATGAGTGAAGAAATTCTTGTAATTGATGACGAACAGATTGTTCTGGATAGTATTCAGAGAATCCTTTCTAAAGAACCCTATTCTCTGAAATTAACAACAAAAAGCAGAGAGGGATTGGAATTAGCCTTAAATGGAACCTATGATTTAGTACTGACAGATATTAAAATGCCTGATATTGGAGGAATGAGAATACTGCGGGATATTAAGCGTAACAAACCGGAAACACCAGTAATAATTTTAACCGGTTATGCTACAGTTCAATCAGCTGTCGATGCCATGAAACTTGGGGCATCTGACTATCTTGAAAAACCCTTCACGCCTGATGTACTTCTTAAGACCATAGACAAAACAATAAGTAAGGCTGCCAGCCTTACAGTTGAACCTCAGGAAATGATCCATCATGATGAAGTTGTAAAAGTACTGGATAGAGCAGATAAAGATAATGATTTTGTTGCAAATCTTTTCTACTATGGGACAGAAGCCCTGGAAGAGTATAATCTTACCAGTGCCGAAAAACTTGCCATTCTTACAGGAGATATTAAATGGCTGGAGCAGAATATAGGAGAACTTAGTTCCAGTCAGAAAAGATGGCTGGAGCAGCGGTTAAGCGCAGAAATATGGTAACAGGCAGGGGCAGTTTGAATCCTGCCCCTACTTATTTTACACCTTTGATATTTTTACTGCGCTTATTTTAAAGTCCGGTATCTTTGCAACAGGATCGCGTAAATCATTGGTAAGCTCATTAACAGCTGCTTCTGCAAAGTGTATAGGAATAAAAAGAACTCCCTTTGGAGAACGCTCCGATACCCTAAGTTCCACAGAGATAGATCCCCTGGCTGAAGAGACAGCAACTGTCTCTCCATGTTTTAATTCCTCTTTTGCAGCATCTTCAGGATGCATTTCTACAGTAGCATTTGGATAAATTTTATTCAGAACAGATCTTCGGGTCATAGTCCCCCCATGCCAGTGATAGAGAACTCTTCCGGTAGAGAGTATGTATGGATATGCATCTGTTGTTTGCTCCGATTCCAACCGCAGATCAAGAATATTAAAAAGCCCCTTACCTCTGGGAAATGTATCTGTGAATAGATAAGGTGTTCCGGGATGATTTTTATCGGGACACGGCCAGTGAACACCACCCTCTTTTTCAAGTCTTTTATGTGTAATACCTCCGAAATCAGGAACTAACTCTGCCATTTCGTCCCAGATAGCTGAAGGTGAGGAAAAACTAAACCCGGAACTAATCTTTCGGCCCAGTTTCTCTTCTACTCTAATTGCAAGATCCTGTATAATTTCCCAGTCCTCTCTGGCTTCACCTGGAGGATTAAAAGCTGGTCGTATAAGCTGGACACGCCTGTCACTGTTTGTAAATGTTCCCTCTTTCTCTGCAAATGATGCAGCTGGAAAGATAACATCCGCATATTCTGCAGATTCATTAAAGAAGATATCTATCATGATTACATTTTTAAGCCTGGAAAAATGATGTCTGGCAGCATTAAGATCAGGCTCGCTCATAAGAGGATTTTCACCCAGTATAATAAAGTCTGTAATAAGGCCGGAACCAGCTGCATCTGACATCTCCATGGTAGTCAGACCGGGATTTTCATTCAGCTCAGTATTCCATTTAGCTTCAAACTTTGACTTACTGTCTTTATCATTTACATTCTGATAACCTGGATAAACTGCAGGAAGACCACCTGTATCTGAACAACCCTGAACATTATTCTGTCCCCTTAAAGGGTTCACCCCTGTTCCAGGTCGTCCAAGATGTCCACATAGAAGAGCCAGATTTGCAATTGAGAGAGTATTATCAGTACCATGCACACTCTGACTTATTCCCATTCCCCAATAAAATGCAGCTGCATCCGCATTTGCATATATTCTGGCAGCTTCTTTTAGATCCTTTGCAGGAACACCAGTAATTCCTTCGGCCCATTCTGGTGTAAACTTATCCAAACTATGAGAATACTCATCAAAACCCTCAGTTCTGGAATTGATAAATTCCTTATTGTAGAGTTTTTCATTCAGAACCACATGAGCCATAGCCTGGAAAACTGCTACATCAGTCCCAGGTTTGTGCTGAAGGTGTAAAACTGCAAAATTAGTCATTTCTGTCTTTCGCGGATCAATTACAATCAGCTTTGCACCATTTTTAACAACAGCTTCCCTCAGAAAAGTACTAATCACCGGATGTGTCTCGGTAGTATTTGAGCCTGTTACAATAAAAACTTCCAGATCCTTCATTTCAGCTATTGAATTAGACATAGCAGAAGATCCAAGCGCTTTTTGAAGTCCTGCCACTGACGCTGCATGACATAATCGTGCACAATGATCAATGTTATTTGTCTTAAAAGTACTTCTTACAAATTTTTGAAAGATATAGTTATCTTCATTACTCGCTTTAGCACAACAAAATGCTCCAAAAGCATCACCTCCGGATTTATTGTATGTTTCTGCCAGCCTGGCTGCAGCCAGATCGAGGGCTTCATCCCAGGAGGCTTCTCTAAACCCCTCTAAACCTACCGGCACCCTTACATCCTTATCTATGTCTTTTCTTATAAGAGGTGATTTTAGTCTTGAAGTATGGTGAGTAAAATCTGTACCATACCGGCCCTTGGCACAAAGTCTGCCAAAGTTTGGCGCAGCCGATTCCGGTGCACCAACACTTATTATTCTTTCATCTTTTATATTAAGTTCAATCTGACACCCTACACCGCAGTAAGGACATGTTGTTCTAACTTTTCTTTCATACTTCATTTGGCATCTCCAGTCTCATTTCCATATTCGTTGCTGGCTATCAGTGCATTTGTAGGACAGACTGCTACACAGTTCCCACAGAAAACACAGCTGGTTTCCGGAAGCTGTTTGTCATAGAATGTTGTAATACGATTGGTGTATCCTCTTCCTGCAGTAGTGAGGGCATAGGAAAACTGAATATCTGCAGAGCACACCTGAACACAGCGTTCACAAAGTATACACTTGCTGTAATCTCTTATATAAAAAGGATTATCATCTTTTACAGGATAACTTCGTTCTTTGGAATCCTTAAACCGATCTGTATCTGCATCATATTCTTTTATTTGTCTGCTTAATTCAGGTGATTCTGAAATATCAGTACTACCTGCCAGCATTTCGAGAATAGTCCGGCGGGCCCGCACAACCCGGTCCGAATCTGTTTGTACTTTCATGCCCTCTCTGACTTTTGTTATACACGAGGGAAGAAGAACCCTTGCCCCTTCCACTTCAACAACACACTGTCTGCAAAGTCCGGGAGGTGTAAGATTGTCATGAAAACAAATAGTCGGAATTTTGATGTCAGCCTTTTCAGCTGCTTCAAGAATTGTAATATCTTCTTCTACATCAACCTTTTTATCATTTATATATATAGTAACCATTATGCCCCCAGTTCTTCTGTGCTTTTAAAAAGCTCAGGCCAAATATTCATAGCACTTAACACTGCAGAGGAAGCTGTCTGCCCAAGACCACATAGAGATGCATCCTTCATAGTCAATCCAACATCTTCCAAACAGCTATAATCACCAGACCCAGGATCCTCTCTGTTAATCCTGCCAATAATTTCCTGCTGCTTCCGGGTACCAAGTTGACATGGATAACACTTTCCACAGCTCTCATGATTAAAAAAGTTAGTTATGTCTACGAGGATATTACGAATATCTCTGGTTTCATCAAAAACCATTATCACACCAGACCCCATAGAGAGTCCGGCAGCCCGTAAAGTTTGTTGATCCAGAGCTATATTCCAGTGTTCCTCAGGAACGAAACTACCAGAAGCTCCGCCCAGAATAATTGCCTTGATTTGTTTTCTACCAGGGATTCCTCCGCCCCAATCATGTATGACTTCGTTCAGTTTGATACCGAATGGTAGTTCGTACATACCGGATCTTACAACATCACCGGAAAGGCAGAAGAGTTTAGTACCGGAGGGAGTAGGCGATTCCGGGTTTATAATTACTTTTTTCTTATCACTCACTACTCTGGCAAGATAACTGAATGTTTCGACATTATTTATAATAGTTGGTTTACCAAACAAACCACTTTCAACAGGAAATGGTGGTTTATTCCGGGGATAACCACGCCTGCCCTCTATGGATTCAAAAAGAGCAGTTTCTTCTCCACAGATATATGCTCCTGCGCCAGATCGTATCTCCAGATTAAAACTTAAACCAGAACCCTGAATATTATCACCAAGATAGCCCGCCTTTTCAGCGTTCTCAATTACTTTGGTAAACACAGCATGAGCATCCTGATATTCCCCCCTAATATAGATATAACCCTTCTTTGCCCCAATAATATAGGCAGTAATGAGTATCCCCTCAAGGATACTGTACGGATCGCGGCTCATCATGATACGATCCTTAAAAGTCCCAGGTTCAGATTCATCAGCATTACAGACTACATAGGCTTCTGAATAATCACTTTGGACAACCCCTTGTTCTTTGAGCCCTGTTGGGAATGCAGCGCCACCCCTTCCTCGCAGGCCGCTGGATTTTACTGCATAAACAAGCTCATCTTTTGAAAAAGTCAGAGCATGGATAAAACCTTTAAACCCGCCTTCTCTAATAAAATCTTCAATATTCAAAGGATCGATTTTCCCAAATCTTTTCGTAATGACAGGATTGTTACTATAAGTATTATCATCCGGTCCTGATTTTTTCCCATTTATAAGATCATCTATACTGTTTTCAGTAAGATCACACACAGTCTTATTGTTAACCATAGCTGATGGAGCGTGATCACATAAGCCGAGACAATGGACTGATTCCACCATAAATCGACCGCCACTGGAAGGAATTCCTTCCTCCAGATCCAGTTTTTCCAACAAAGCTTTTTTTATTTTATCTGAACCTTTAAGAGAGCACAGGGGGCTTGTACAGACCCGTATAACTGTTTCTGCTGTGGGAGTTGAGTACAAGAGGGAATAAAACTCGATTACACCATAAATATCTGCACCCGGGACTTTTAAAACTTTTCCTATTTTAACAGCTGTCTCTTCAGATATATATCCAAACAGTTCCTGAGCTTTAAGCAGGGATGGAAGCAGGTTTGTGCGGCTCTTTTCATTTAAGTTATCAAGAAATTCTTCAAGCTTTTGATAATTTTCATTTTTCATATTATTCCTCATTTTGATATAGCTTATCTGATCTGTCAGAATAGTCAAGAAAAACTGACAATTCTATATACTGCTTAAATCCCGGAATCATTTCTTTTTTAATTCATGCTTCATTGCTTTACCCAGTAGATCAATTGTGTAGGGCTTCTTAATAAATCGACCGGCACCAAGTTTCAATGTGCTTTCAACATCTCTATTCTGGGAATAACCACTGGCTATTATTGCTTTTTGTCCGGGATGTATCCTGAGTATTTCCTTATACGTCTGAAGACCGCTTAATCCGGAAGGCATTATCATATCAAGAAGCAGAATATCAACAGTATTGGTTTCAAGCCATAGGATTGCCTCCTTACCTGAACTTACTGAATGAGTCCAGTAACCAAGAAAATCCAGCATTCCTGTTGCTATTTCCTGCTGAAGAGGTTCATCATCAATTATCAGAACCATTTCACCACTCCCCATAATATCAACTACTTCCTCTGATTGAAAATCATCAACAGTTATATTTCTATCTACAGGAAAAAACAACTCAAATGTGGTTCCGTTTTCTGTACTGCTAACTATAATTCCCCCATTATGGTCCTGAACAGTATTCCAGACAACTGAAAGACCCAAACCGGTTCCACTCATCCCCATAACCTTTTTGGTATAGAATGGATCAAATATTCTCTCCCGATCTTCGGCTGCTATTCCATGACCTGTATCTTTAACACTTAATACAGCATATTCACCTTTTTCCATATACTGTCCCATGGAAAAGGGGGTATCAACATACTGATTTCTGGTTGATATTGTTAAATCACCGACATTTTCCATAGCTTCAACCGCATTCATAACCAGATTCATAACACACTTTTTAATATGAACTTCAGAACAGGAAATATTAAGTAAATTTTTGTCATAATTTTTAATAATATTAACATTCTCCATCCGGGAATTAAGTTTTTCATATTCCGGAGATTCAAAATACTGATCGATTATCCCGTTTAAAGTGCAGGGTTTCCTTGTACTGGCGACACCTCTTGCTATTGTAAGTAAATCAGCTACTACATCCGCTGCACGAAGACCCGATCGTTTTATTGCTTCTACATGTGGTCTTATTTCACTCTCCTCATCCAGTGACATCATAATAAGATCAGGATAACCTACAATTCCGGACAGAATATTATTAAGATCATGGGCAACTCCACCAGCCATCAATCCTATGGCTTCCATCTTTTGTGCTCTAAGGAGTTTTTGTTCAAGCAAAGCATTTTCAGCTTCTCTCTTGTTATGTTCCGTAAGATCACGAAAAGTAGTCAAACCCAATTCACCTACAGGGATGAAATCAATTTCGACTTCTTTATCTTCTCCATTCTTACATCTAACCTTACAGTACTGTTTTTTAAAAGGTATTGAAAAATCAACTGTTTCCTCAAGTGCGTCTGTCCATTCTTTTTGAACCTTCTTCCTGTATGCAGGATCAGGATAGGACAGCTCCCACATAACTTCCAATGCAGGCATATCCTTTAGAGTATATCCAAAAGTCTCTCTAAACCCTTTGTTAAGAAACTCTGCATTTCCACCTTTCCCAATTGCCATTGGAATATTTACTGCTTCAACTATTTGAAAGAACCTCTTTTCACTTTCAAATAATTCATTCAGAACTTTTTGTCTTTCCTTAACCATATGATTTGCAGAATTTGCAAGAACTATGGATTCTCTGAAAAAAAGTTTTTTTGTATCAATCAAAATTAAATCATGAGCAGCATGATCAAAAAAGTCCTTAAATACCTTTAGATTGTTTTTTATTTTGCTTGATATCAGGAAAATTAAAATAACAGCAAGAACAGTAAATAGCAGTATAAAAGAAACTATACGAATTATCAGATCTTTAATCCGTCTATTCAGTCTCTCCTGTCTCTGCAGTATTACTTCTTCAATTTCATTCAGCATTAGGCCGGAGCCTATATACCACTGCCATCCTTCCACTCCTCCTATATAACTTATTT
>CBDVAD010000059.1:0-12400 GCA_965371875.1 uncultured bacterium | reverse complement strand
AATAAATATGGTGCTGTTTTCGGACTGGATTTAATATATGGATTACCGGGAGATACTATAAGAGGTTTTTTGGATAGCCTGGATTATGCACTGTATCAAATTCCAAACCACCTGGATATTTTCAGATTGTCTGTCTTTCCGGGCACTGCTTTATATGAAAAAGCCGGATATTTTGATCTTTTATTTGAAAAAAAAGTTCCCTACTCTGTTATCTCAGGTCCAGGCTACAGTAAAACAGAACTGGATAAATCTGAAGAAATTGCCCGGGCTGTAGACATCTTCTACAATAAAGGGAAATCTGCAGGCTGGTTTCTCTCAGTAAGCGATATCCTGGATATTTCTCCATCAAATTTTTTCATAGAATTCAGTGCCTTTCTAATAGATAATCATACTTTGAAAAATCCATACGAATTACAGTATAATTTCATTGGGCACATATTTGAGAAGAATAATAAAACAGACTACATGGCAGTTGCCTTAGACCTTTGTAAATTTCACTATCTCTATTCAGAGGCATTGTATGCTGAAACGAATTTAAGTGATAGTAAACCAGAAAAGTCTAAATTGCCGGATGAAAAATATGTAAGAAGTTCTGTACTAAAAACAGGTATTTTTAGTTTTGATGTAACTCTTTATGCAGAACAGGGAATGATTGATATCGCCGATTTTGTACAAAATAATTTATGCGAAGAATCTTATGCACTGATTTTTAATAATGGATATGAAATTGAAACACTGCCAGTTGAAAAATATATCTATGATATTGTAGAAAAAATAACCGGAGAGCATACTCTTTTAGAGATTTTTCGACAACTGGATATTAAACCCAACGACGTTGAAGATTTTATCAGCTTCCTTATGGAGTTAAATTTGATTGTCCCTATAGAGAGATAATTATTTCAAGAGACTCCTTCAATTTTAAATTTTCCAAAGAAGGAATATCCAGAATTTCCGAAAAACCAGGGTATGTTAAAACTGGCTGAACTACATCTGCTGAGAGAACCGATACTATCTCGTGGATAGGCAAATGAACCTGGTCAGATATTCCGGCAAGTTTTTTCCGGCTCTCTCCCTGTGGAATTTTCCTCTCTGTAGGATAACCACATCCGGAATCCACACTAAACAGACGATGGAATAAGAAATTCAAGTTTACATTCCCGGCCCAGCCGTATCCCTGATTAAGAGCAAGAGAGATACAGTTTCCACCATTAATCCGGGTAAATAACCACGCATCCAGGGGTGTAAGGATATGTCCGCAGAATACACCGGGATACTGCATGGCTGAGTTAAGAAACCCCTGTCCGGTACCACAGCCGCCAATCACATAATCTACCCTGCCGGTGTTCAGCAGCAGTCCTGTCATAAAGCCAGTGTGAATATATTGAAGTTCCGGTTCCGCTCCCTTTTCCCTCATCCCACAGTTTAGAACAGTATGTCCAAAACCTTCCAGAGCCCGAATAATGTCTTTATTCTTATCTGCGGCACTGGTTTCATTGATAACGGCTATTTTCATCCTACTTCTCCTTCACGGTCTTCTCCAGTACCGCCTCAATATTCTCCACATTCATTCCATATTTACTAAACAAAACCTCATTATCTCCTGATTCCAGAAAAATATCCTGAAATCCGAGCCTGGTCACTCTGCATGGATATTCTTCTGCAACTGCGGAACACACGGAATCACCCAGACCACCAATAATACTGTGATTTTCTACGGTAATTATATGACCATACTCCCGTGCTGCGGCAATGACTGCCTGTTTATCCAAAGGTTTAATAGTTCCCATATGAATAACTTTGACATTAATTCCCTTCTTCTTCAGATTCTCCGCCGCAATAAGGGCTTTGGGAGTCATCATTCCAGTAGAGATAACAACAGCATCTCCCCCCTCATGAATTGTTTTCGCCTTACCAAATTCAAATTTTTCATTTTCACCGAAGATAACCGGTACCGGACATCTGACTGTTCGGAGATACACCGGCCCAGGTATAGACATTACAGCCCGGGTAGCCATTCGGGTTTCCACAGGATCGGCCGGAACTATAATCGGCATATCCGGTATTGCACGCATAACCGCAATATCTTCGATAGCCGAATGAGAGGCTCCTGCCTTTCCGGTGGGAAGCCCTCCATAGGCACCGTTAAGCTTCACATTTGCCCGGGGAAAGGCAATGGAGTTCCGAACCTGATCTCCTGCCCTCTTTGTAAGAAAAATCGCAAAAGTGGATACAAAAGGAATCCATCCCTGGGTAGACAGGCCGGCAGCCACACCCATCATATTGGCTTCGGCAATTCCCATTTGATAAAATCTGTTGGGAAAAGCATCTCTAAAGAGAGCA
Organism: uncultured bacterium; assembly: GCA_965371875.1. GTDB lineage: Bacteria > Spirochaetota > Spirochaetia > B11-G9 > B11-G9 > JAJRQE01. Next base: position 10,060 of record CBDVAD010000059.1, on the reverse strand, counting down.
GTCTGGGTAGAAGCTGCAACGTCTGCATCAAGGACAACCAGTTCAGGAATCTCATCCCCCAATTCTACAAGGGTTTCTCCGAATACAAGCCGGGGCATAATACTCTCACCTAAAATCATTTTTCTTTTGCTCATTACTGCAGCTCCTCCCCTTCCAGACATCCCAACTCTGTAAGGGCACGTGTATATTCATCCTTATTAGGCGCTTTCCCATGCCATTGGAACCGGTCTTCCATAAAACTGATCCCTTTCCCTTTGACTGTATGAGCCAGAATAACCACAGGGCCGTCCTGACTAACAAGCACAGCCTTGTGCAGTATATTAAGAGTTTCTTCCATATCATTTCCATTGCACTGAAGAACCGACCAGTTAAAAGCTTCCCATTTCTGATCAAGAGGTTCCAGGTCTACAGTTTCAGCTGTCTTTGCCGCCAGCTGGACCTTATTGTAATCTACTATAGCTATGATTCGCTTCACTTTCTTTGCACCGGCATACATTGCTGCTTCCCACACCTGTCCTTCCTGGCTCTCTCCATCACCCAGCATTACAAAAGTATTAAACTTTCGGCCGGCAGCTGCCCCTCCCTGCGCCATGCCTATTCCTATTGAAAGGCCCTGCCCAAGGGACCCACTGGAATAATCCACTCCAGGACATTTATGCATATCCGGATGAGCCTGTAGTCTGGAGTTCACCTGATCAAAGGTGGCAAGTTCGGATTCCGGAAAGAACCCGCGCAAAGCAAGTGTTGAATAATAACCTGGAGTAGCATGTCCTTTGGAAAGAATAAACCTGTCTCTTCCCTCCATCGAAATATTGTCTGGATCAATATTCATTATATTAAAAAACAGTGCGGACATTATTTCAGCCATGGAAAGAGATCCGCCCATATGTCCGGCACCTGCATTATATGTAGTTTTTAAAATAAGACACCTGATATCATTCGCACGGCTTTCAAGTTCACTAATCAGTTTTTTATCCATAGTTAGAGAATTCTCCCCTTTACCTTCAGCTCCTCCAGGGTAAGTCCCTTTCGGTTCTTTGCTTCCCGAATCTCCCGCTCTCTTCTATCTCTTGCATAGGCATCCGGATCCGGCTGCTCAAGTTCATCAATAAAAACTTCCCTACGTTCCTGAGAGGATTTTATTATAGCCAAAGCAATTTTCAGTATCTCACGGGCTTCTTCCCCGGTTAAAAGAGGCGCTTCACGCCCCTTTATGGCTGATATAAAGTTAAAAGTTGCATTCCTAAAACCAGCTGCCCAATCAGAATCGAGATCATCATAATGGTTCCATCTGGTTCCATTAAAATGGCTCAATACAGGGCCCGTACGAAGTTTACCTGTGGCCCGATTAACCAGAATAATTCCTTTCGACCCGGTAATCTCAAACCACTCATCATTGGCATAGTAGTCGGAAGGCATATTCATATCCCAACAGTGTGTATAATCACAGCTTCCATATTTTATACCACCTTTATATTTCCAGATAATGTTGGCGGGACAATCAACTATTCCATCCGCAGAATCTATCCAGGCAGAAACCCGATCGATATCCCCCATGAGATACCAGGCAACACACCACATATGATGCCCATGATCGAAGGTCTGCATACCCCGACCTTCAATATTCTCCTGCATTCTCCATTCCCAGGTGCGTGGATCAATTTCCCAACCACCTCTGGATCCGCTGATAAACTTAATTCTTAGATTGATAGGTTCACCTATAGCGCCACTTTCAATGAGCTCTTTTGCTTTTTGTATGGGCGGATAAAAAATATAATTTTCAATAACCTTATAGACCCGGTCCAAATCCGCCACCGCAGCCAGCATTCTGTCGGCACTTGCAAGATCGATTGTCATCGGTTTCTGAACCATAATATGTTTTCCGGCTGCTGCTGCTTCGATTACCATCTGTTCATGTAGTTTTTGGGGAGTAAGAATCTCCACAGCATCAATCGCTGGATCTGCCAGCATATCGTGGTAATCTTTATAATACTTTTCGGCACCCCATTCTGCTTTTTTTGCCAATCCCGTAGCTTCTGTCCGGGTAGACACTCCATAGATCCTGGCTTCCTTGTGATCCTTATATCCAAGAGCATGAAGATCTGAAATCCTTCCAAGTCCAATGATACCTACATTAATTTTGTCCATCTTTATAGTCCTATTCTATGTTTTTCTTTCTGAACTGATTCACACCAGTTTCCTACATTCCAATTTCCAAAAACACCTAATCCTCCCAGTTCATCTGCTCCGCTGTAGACAGGGAGATAAACAAAAGATAATCCCTTATGATTGTAGGCAAATTCCAGAGCCTGGCTTAGTTCAGATAATGTTGATCCACCATTAAAAGCAGCAACCCCTTTGAAGGATTTCGCCAGTTGTATATAATCAATTTCAACCTGATCATCCGTCGCGAACATCTCTCCATACTGAGCCTGCTGTAATCCGCTTATGGCTGCCATTCTTCTGTTGTCGAAGAGAACAATCATTCCATTTACACCAAACTGAACTGCATCAGGAAGAATCTGCGGATTCATTAAAAAACTGCCGTCCCCGGTAAAAGCAATTGAATATTCAGGGTTCTCTACCATGGCTGATGCAAGAAGGGCAGATACTGCAAACCCCATATAGGAGGATCCCGTATCTGTATAAGTCCTGCGAGGAATGTTGTCACGGACGATCTGAAAACCGTTTGCCTGAACATCTCCCGCATCGAAGATCTTTACCGCATTCCGTTTGTCGGCAAAGCTGATGACCAGATTCAGCGCCGCCGGCTGTGTAAGAAGATTTCTGCCCCATTTATCATCAAAAAGAAGTGGATTATCCCACCTTTTTTTCTTGAATTTCTCCCATTCAATCTTCTTCTTTCGGCATTTTGATAACCAATCGTCATCGCCGGAATCTACTGTCCGGCCCCTTTCCTCAAGAATTTTATTCAATTGTTTAAGAACCTCTTCACAGTCTCCCACCAGGGGAAGTGTTCGGTTATAATGAAGGGCATCTTCCAGCACTGTATTAATATTGATAATCTTCCTGGTTTCTTTCCAGGCAGTTCCGGAAGAATCCCATTGACAAACACCTCGGGCCCCCAGTACTAAAAGAAGCTCACAGTTCTCCATGGCATAATTTCCCGAAATAGAACCTTTGGAACCACCTACTGTCATGTTCCTCTCATGATCGGATGGAATAAGACCTGGTACCTGGGGGCCATGAACATAAACCGCTCCGGAAAGTTCAAGGAAACGGGTCAGAATCTGAGGATCGATATTCCGAGCACCTCCGCCTGATTTAACTGTAATTCGGGAATATCTTTCTATTAGATTTGCTGCATCCCGGCAGCTTTCCATATCTGCCGGAACAGCAGATGGAAGTCTGACCGGAACAGGAAGTTCCATCAGATTCATCTTTTCCATCACCTTCCCCTGAACATTCATTGGAAGAAGTAAAAAGAAAGGACCTTCTCTGGAAGGGTTGAAAACTGTGTTATATCCCCATTTCAGGGCAGTGAAAACAGATTCGGGAGTATTCAGAACATAGCTGCCACCCATTGCAGAGGTTATACGAAGAAACAGATCCTGTTCCTGCCGGGCAATCTGCTGCATATTGGGACCTTCATTGTGAGTGGTTTCATCTCCGAAAATATAATACACTCCCAGACCGTTTGATTTTGGAACAAGAGACCCTGCAAAGGCATGAAGAGAACCGGGACCAATCGATGTAAACACTGCAGCATATTCTCCATACTGCCATCGCAGCTGTGCCGCCGCATGAGAAGCTTCTGTTTCATTCCGGACATTGAAAACCTCGACAAGACCTTCCTCCTGATAAATCCGAAGAATTTCTCCGATACCGGTGCTGCCATGTCCAAATATTCCCACATACTTTCTGACCCCCTGGTTTAGCAGACCCAGAACCAGAGCTTCACTCAAAGACACATCCTGAAACTGTTCAAGTGCCCCGGATTCCAGACCGTTTGAGATTGAACCGGCTTTATGAATCAACTCTGCTCTTTTTATCCTTTCAGATAACTGAATAGTCATTTTCGCCCCTTTTGTATATGACATTTTTGTCTCATTCCTTCACGGCACCCATAGACAAACCGTGGATAAAGTGCTTCTGCATAAATAGAAAAAGAAGAAGGGTCGGAATTGTTGCTAAAAGAGCTCCCGCAGCCTGGTTGCCCCAGGCTAAACCATACTGTCCCCTGAGCTGCAAAATACCCATCTGTATAGTCATCTTGTGCTCCGATTTGATAAGAATCAGAGGCCATAAGAAATCATTCCATATCCAGGTAAACTGGAGAATGATTAGTGCTGTAAGAGATGGTCGAGCCAAAGGGAACATAATTCGAAAAAGAATATGCCAGTCATTACATCCATCCAGCATTGCCGACTCCCGCAATGAAGAGGGAACATCTCTAAAAAAATTAGTCATCATCAGTGTACAGATGGGAATACCAAACCCCACATGAACTAAAATAAGTGAGAAAACCGTATCCAGAAGATTCATTGAATTAAATAATTTGAATAATGGAATAAGTACAATCTGAGGAGGAAAAAACATTCCAGCTACAACCACAATATATAGCCATGAACTACCTCTAAAACGCATTTTCCCAAAAGCATAGCCGGTCAGGCTCCCCAGAAAAATAGATATAATTGTGGCAGATACAGTAACAAGGACTGTATTAATAAGAAATTTCTGAATTTTCCCACCTTTCCATACAGTAATAAAATTATCAAACACGGGGTGAGTAGGAAACACCCAGAAACCATCCCTGATAATCTCCCGGTTCAACCTGAAGGCGGTAGTAAAAGCCCCATAGATGGGAATAAAAAACAGTGAGCAGATAATTACCATCAGTATGAAGGTGAGTATAGTTCCTTTTCTATTCATCTCCAGCCTCCTTCATGACAGATCTGAAGTAGAAGAAGACAACAACGAATACAATAAAAAAGAGAACACTGGCAATGGCACTGCCGTAGCCCATTCGATAATTCCAAAATGATTCTCTGTACATAAGAGTTGTCAGTACTTCAGAACTACGGAAAGGACCACCTTTTGTGGCAATATAAACCAGATCGAAATTTTTCAGTGAATTGATTACAGTAAGAGAGATAACTACAATAGTTGAGTTTTTAAGCTGGGGAATAACAATATGTAAAAAGATCTGATATGGACGAGCTCCATCTATTCTGGCTGCTTCTATCAAATCCTGCCGGACCCCACTTAAACCGGCCAGATACAGGATCATACAGAGTCCAATGTGCTGCCAGGAAGCAGCTGCAATTATTGAAAGAAGGGCTGATTTTGAATTTGCAAGCCAGGCGAAATTCCAGTCCGGATTACCTAATATGCGGATAAAAAGGTTCAGAATACCCATACGGGGTTCGTAAATAAAATTCCAGATTAATCCGATTATTACATAGGAAAAGATCATTGGAAGATAGATTATTGATTTGAAAAAGGTTGCCCCGGGGATTCCCTTGTCCAGTAATACTGCCAGAATCAGACCAATTGTTGTTGGAACCAGCAGAAAAATTATAACCCAAATAATATTATGTAAAATAGCACCACTAAAATGGGGATCTGTAAAAACCCCCTTATAGTTTGCTAATCCTATAAAATCATATTCAGGAGATAGTCCATTCCAGTTAGTCAAACTAATATAAATAGTCTGCAAAAAAGGGAAAATTATAATGATAAAATAGATTATTAACGGCACAATCAGGAACTGCCAGGCTGTGTTTTTTTGTACCATACACTCACTTCTTAAAAAAAAATAATGAGGACTGCAGAAATGCAGCCCCCAAATGAAAAAGGTATTACATATTACTCCAGGCAGCTTGCGCTCCCTCTTCAGTCTTTTGCAGAATCTGCATATAGTCTGCCGGACTATCAATGAACCTTGCAAAAGCATCGAGTCCAACATCAGCCACGGGTGGAGGTGTAGCAAGGTCATAGTTAAATGCCCAGTTAGGTACTACACCACAGTATTCCTTAATCTTCAATTGAAGAACATTGTACATGGACTCAGGTACATTGATATTAGGTGCCAGTGCTCCTGTTCCGGTATTAAATGCCATCATTGGCCCTTTCTGAGCCATTTCTACCAGAGCCATCTTTGCAGCTTCCGGATTTCTTGCATCCTTTGCTACAACAACACCATCAAAAGGTCCTACAGCACAATCAGGAACTGAAGAGTCTACAGTTGGGAATGGAAAGAAATCATAATCCTCTCCGGGAGTCCAGCCAATCTGATCATCCAGCTGCATAATCCAGCTGCCCATAAGAGTCATACCTGCTTCTCCAGTTCCAACAAGAACAGAAGCTTCAGCATAATCATAAGCATTGGCATTTGGATAAAAATATCCCTTATCAATAACATTCTTCCATATTTTAAAAGCTTCAACTACCTCAGGATCGGTGTAGGAAACATCTCCAGCCATGAGTTTAGCCCTGTATTCAGGTCCTGCAGTTCTAAGCAGTGGATAATCAAACCAGAACTGAGCCGGCCATCGAGCCTTTGATCCCAGGGCAATAGGAGCAACACCTATAGCTTTTATCTTCTCGCATGCACTAAGGAATTCATCCCAGGTTTCCGGTACAGCATCTATTCCTGCTTTAGCAAAAACTTCTTTGTTGTAGAAGAACGCAACATAGTGCTGAGTTAAAGGGAGAAAGTATTTATGACCATTATAGGTTGCTGCCGAATTTACGGCTTCGGAAAAAAGTTTAGATACACCATATTCTTCATATACATCATCAATAGGTGCCAACCGGTCAGCATCGACTATAAACTGGACCCTTGCTCCGGCCCAGTAGGAAAAGAGATCCGGAGGATTCCCGCCGGACAGCATAACCATAATACTGGTCTTGAACGCTTCATGATCCACTGGTGTGTGGGTCAGAATGTACTCGGAATTTTCCTTATTAAAGGTCTCTACCAGATCATCCATTCCTCCTGAGAGAGTTCCTGAGAAATAGTGAAAAAACGTCACCTTTTCAGGACCTTCCACAGCTGCCTCTTTCTGACCGCCCGCTACCACTGTAAATGGCAGAGCAAACATAAGCACAATCAGACAAGTCAACACTCTTTGAACATTAATTTTCATTTCATCCTCCATACATTATCGTTAATGTTGATTATAAGGGCAGTTTTATAAACTGTCAATGTTTTTATTATTTTTTTGTGTCTTTTACCCTATATTTATTATTAAGCTGAGTTCTAATCAAAATTTTATATATTTTCATCAATTTTAACTTTAACGTTAACGTATATTTTGATATATTTAGATCTTTGCTATCCATAGATTTTATTGTTATAATTACTTGAACGTTAATAAAGAGAGAAAAGATGACTTATATCCGGCTTAAGGACATTGCAGAAAAAGCGAACGTATCGATCAACACAGTTAGCCGTGCCCTGAAAGACCGTAGTGATATCGGAGATGAAACCAAAAAGAAAATTCAGCAGATAGCTGATGATCTTGGCTACATTCCTAATGCCAGCGCATCCCGGCTGCGATCCAAGGAAAATAAAATGATAGGCGTAGTGATTACCCATATCGATAATGCTTTCTACGCACGGGTCCTTCAGGGAATTAATGATGCTGTAGCCGATTTGGGCTATACTATTTTAGCTCTAAGCAGCGGCGAGGATCTGGACAGAGAAGGGAGACTACTAAAAACCCTGATGGCCAACCGGGTAGCCGGAATGATCATCGTTCCATCCAGAGACTTGGTTAATTCCATGGATTACGATCACCTGGGGGTTCCTCATATCACAATAGTCCGGAAGGGAAACCGTAATACCCGAAGTTACTTCATCACCGATTCTCTTCAGAGCGGAAAAATTGCCGCTAATCACTTTCATGCAACAGGGACAGACAGGATGGTTTTCGGCTGAGATTGGAAGAAGTCGGAATCCCCCTGAAAGAAAAGCGAATAATTCTATGCTCAGCAACCCAGAAAGACTCATATGATGCTGCTACAGAGCTGCTTAATCGGGATAAGAATATTGATTCTCTTTTCATATATAACGATCTTATGGCACTTGGAGTTATGAAAGCGATTCACGATCTGGGCAGGAAGATCCCCGATGATATCAGGATTCTTGGACACGACGATGTGACCGATGCACAGTACTACACACCTACCCTATCTACTATCCGTGTACCAAAATACCGGCTGGGATATGAAAGCGCAACAGAGCTTGTAGCCCTGATCAGAGACAAAGCGGCTCCGGAAAAATATGTAATCTACCGGCCGGAATTAATCGTAAGAGAATCATAAGCTCTTCACATGTTATTGCAGTAAGAAAAATGGTTTTCTGGTGTTCATTCCTGATAAGCTATACTTATTTACCAGTTTTCTTAACCTGCATCACTGGAAACGGACCATAAATTAATATCCCCTTCCAGTGCATATTTATCTATCTCTTTTAGCTCATCATCAGAAAAGTCCAAATTCTTTAAGGCATCAACATTCTGTTCAATTTGCTGAACACTGCTGGCACCAATTAAAACTGAAGTAACCTGGGATTTATTCAGATTCCAGGCAAGGGCCATCTGTGCAAGGGTCTGTCCACGGTTTTTAGCTATAGCGTTTAAGCTTTTAATATTTGAGAGGTTCTTTTCTGTAAGAAGTTTCTTACTCAAAGCAGTTCCTCTTTTACCTGCTCTGGAGTCTGATGGAACTTCATTAAGATACCTGTCGCTGAGCATACCCTGAGCTAAAGGTGAAAATGTTATACATCCAACTCCCTCTTTTTCCAGGGTTCCCAGAAGCTTATCCTCAATCCAGCGGTTTAACATTGAATAGGACGGCTGATGAATTAACATTGGTGTACCCATTTCCCGTAAAATCTTAACGGCCTCCTCCGTTTTTTTTGCTGAGTAGGAGGAGATTCCTGCATAAAGGGCTTTACCCTGTTTTACAGCAGAATCCAGAGCCCCCATTGTCTCTTCCAGTGGAGTATTCGGATCAAATCTATGACTATAGAATATATCGACATATCCCAATCCCATCCTCTTAAGACTCTGATCCAGACTTGCCAGTAAATATTTTCTGGAGCCCCATTCTCCATAGGGTCCGGGCCACATATCGTATCCTGCTTTTGAAGATATAATAAGTTCGTCTCTAAAGGGGGCCAGATTCTGTTTAAATATCTTTCCAAAGTTTTCCTCTGCAGATCCATAGGGAGGACCATAGCTATTGGCCAGATCAAAATGAGTTATACCAAGATCAAAGGATCTAAGTACCATTTGACGGGCATTTTCAAATATATCTACCCCTCCAAAATTATGCCATAGCCCCAGAGAAACAGCAGGCAATTTCAGACCGCTGCGGCCGCATCTATTGTAAACCATAGTATCGTAGCGATTATCATCAGGTGAATAGATCATTTATTCCTCCAAATTGTGAAATATTGATTCAATATATAATAACACATTATTATACGTTTTTGGATACATAATTTGCAATAAGAATACCTGGAACAATAAGCAGCATACTGTAAAAATGTATTATAGTGATATTTTCGTTTAAGAAAAGATGTGCCAAAAATCCACTAAAAAGTGGCAATACATAATATACCATACCTGCCTTTGAAGGTCCCACTGTTGCAATTGCCTTGTTCCATAAAACAAAGGCCGAAAGGGAAGCAAAAATACCTACATAAAGAATTGCAAAAACTGTTCTTGTTTCAAATACAGGAGGGGGAGTAGTTAGAGAATCCCAGATAAAGAATGGGAACAGCATAATCAGCCCTAAAATGAAGGTACTTAATTGAAGAGCCCAGATACTTAACTCTTTAGGTTTACGTCTTAATAAAATGCTGTAAATTGCGAATATGATTGAAGCTGCAAGCATCAAAACATCACCTATGGCAAAAGACATATTCAGGAGTATGGAAATGTCGCCTTTTGTAATCAGCAGGGCAACACCTATGGCAACAATTACGATACCTATGCCCTTATGAACAGTTATCAGATCATGTAAAAAAAAAACGGACCAAATAATTAATAAAAAAAGAAATGTAAAAGTTAATAAAGAGGTGTTG
>CBDVAD010000058.1:0-12519 GCA_965371875.1 uncultured bacterium | reverse complement strand
AGGTTCTTTCCCGGGAAGAGATTAAATTTTTTATTGATGGATATGTGTCAGAAGACATTCCTGATTACCAGGTTACTGCACTGCTTATGGCAATCTACTTTCAGGGTATGAACAAACAAGAAACTACAGATCTTACTCTGGCTATGGTTGATTCCGGTGACCGGGTAGATCTCTCTGCTATTAAAGGAATTAAAGTCGATAAACATTCCACTGGAGGTGTTGCAGATACGGCTACCTTAATTGTTGGCCCCCTTGTGGCTGCTGCTGGTGGTTTGGTTGCAAAGATGTCAGGGCGTGGGCTTGGGCATACAGGCGGCACACTTGATAAGCTTGAATCAATTCCGGGATTAAATATCTCCCAGACAATGGAGAGGTTTGCAGAGATAGTTAATACATGTGGTGTTTCTGTAATAGGTCAAACCGGAAACCTTGTTCCTGCAGATAAAAAACTCTACGCCCTAAGAGATGTAACAGGAACTGTTGATAATGTTTCTCTAATAGCAGGTAGTGTAATGAGTAAAAAACTTGCCTCGGGCAGCGATAAAATAGTTCTGGATGTAAAAACCGGCAGCGGTGCTTTTATGAAAGATGTTGAGGGAGCTGTAGGACTGGCGAGAATGATGGTGGACATAGGAACATTGGCTGGAAAAGAGACCGTTGCACTGGTTACAGATATGAATCAGCCTCTGGGAAATGCTGTAGGAAATGCTCTTGAAGTAATAGAAGCTATAGAGATTCTGGATGGTAAGCATGAAGGAGATTTAAAGGTTGTCTCATGTGCACTCGCTGCGAAAATGCTTGTACTTGGTGAAATATTTTCTACTGAAGATGAAGCAATGGCAAAAATCAATCAGGTTATAGAAAATGGAGAAGCTCTGAAGAGATTCGGCCGGATGATTGAAATGCAGGATGGTGATCCTGAGGTAGTAAATAATACTGGTCTTTTACCAGCTGCAGAGAGTATTATAGAGGTAAAGGCAGAGGCTGATGGTTTTATTCAGTCCATGAAAACAGAAGATATGGGTATGGTTGCTCTTCTTTTAGGTGCAGGACGAACTAAAAAGACGGATATAGTAGATCCTGCTGTAGGTTATTGGTTGAAGAAGAGAATTGGAGATTCTGTGAGAAAAGGAGATATTCTTGCTGATTTTCATGTAAATGATCGAAAAAATCTGGACGAATCCATAGAACTTTTCAAAAAATCAATAATAATTGGAAATAATCGGGGTAATAAGATAAAATTAATATATGATACTATAAGCTAGGTAAAAAACGGAGGAGAATATGAAATTATCAAAGACAGTTTATTTTGTACTGGCTTTTCTAATATTGTCTACAGTGGCAGGACCCTTATTTGCTTTTGGAAATAAGGAGGCTCCTGATGTTCCTCCGGTGACTTCCGGAAAGCAGTATCTTTCTCCGGATTCCAATGGAGTACAGGATACAGCTACTCTTTCTTTTTCGGTAAAAGTGTACGTAAAAAGCGATGAAGGGTATGTGCCTGAGTATGGTTTGCAGATTCTGGATCCCACTGGCAATATAATGAAAGAGGTTGTAGAGACTGAAAAATCGGACATAGGATGGTTTTCCTCTATTTTCCGTGGGTACAGCGAGTTTTCCCTGGATAGAAGCATCTCCTGGGATGGAACTGATCAGAATGGAGATACCGTTTCTGATGGTGTATATAGTGTGAAATTATGGGTTGTCGATTCCTCAAAGAACAGAAAGGATATAGATGTAGATGAATTTGAAGTAGATACTTTAAAACCGGAAGCTATTATTGTAAAGCCTGCAGATCTTATTTTCTCCCCTAACGGGGATGATTCAATGGACAGTCTGGAGATTGGTCATACTCAGGCTACAGAGGAAGCACTCTGGGAAGCTGTTATTCTGGATAATAACGGTAATGCTGTTAAATCATTTACCTGGAAGAATGGAACTCCCGCAAAGGCAGTCTGGGATGGTTTGGATGATTCCGGCGTATTAGTATCAACTGGAACCTATTCCTACTCTATTTCGTCAACAGATGAAGCTGGTAATGAATCGGATTCCATTGTTTTAGAAGGAATTACTTTAGATTTAACTGTTACTCCAATTGCTGTTTTAATTGATAATCCGGCTATTTCACCTGATGGTAACGGGGTGAAGGATTCCATGATAGTTTATCTGGATATAAATGAAACTGAGGGGCTGGAATTCTGGGAATGGCAGATACGTCATGAAAATTCTACAGTTTACTGGCAGGTCTCAGGGGATGGTGAAGTTCCTGAAGAGGTTTTCTTTGATGGAACTGATTCAGAAGGATCTCCTATGCCGGAAGGGAACTACAGTTTTATCTATAAGGTTTATTATGAAAATGGAAATAAACCAACAGTTTTGGAACCTTTTGTAATTGATGTTACCCCACCGGAGATTTCGGTATCTGTTACTAATCCGATATTTTCCCCGAACGGGGATGGTCTTAAAGATCAGGTGGAAATTCGTTTTAAATCTGATGGGAAGGTTACCTGGGAAGGCAGTATTCTGGATAACCAGGGTGGAGAGATAGTCTCAACCAGTTCCAATGAAACAACATCTCTTATTGTGTGGGATGGTATGGATGTGGATGGAGAAGCAGCTCCTGACGGCAGCTATACTGTAGTTGCGGTATTTACAGATGCTGCAGGGAACAGCACATTAATTGATCCGCAGGCTCTGACAGTCAGCAGATTCCCTGTTAAACTTGCTATAAGAACTGTAAAGGGGTTTTCTCCTGACAATGATGGTTCAAGTGATGACCTTATTATTCTTGTGGATTCCAGTCAGTATGATAACCTGGACAGCTGGATACTTGATGTTCTGGATATAAACGGGAATATTATCAAAGATATCCGGGGATTTGATGTTCTCCCAACAGAAATACTCTGGGATGGAACTGCAGATGGAGAAGATGGAAAGATCATCCCGGCAGAAGAAGGCAGCTACAGGGTAAGACTTTCTGCAGATTATCAAAGCGGCGTCAGTGTAGAAGCAGTGTCTGAAATCTTTGTTCTTGATATTACACCTCCACAGATTTTTATTGATGTTGCATCAAATCCATTTGCAGCCACTGATGAGGGAGTTGAAGGTGAGGTTTATGTAACTCTTAAGGTTATAGATAATACTGAAATTAACCACTGGTCAATGGATGTTCTTAATACAGATGGAGATATTATAAGAAGTTATTCCGGTGAGGGTGATCCCTCAGGAGATATAATCTGGAATAGTGCAGAATCCAATGGTGGTATTGCTATTTCATTTGATAACCCGGATTTCGTTCTCAGGTTAACAGTATTTGATACTGGTAACAATGAGTCTGTTTTTGAACAAGCTATACCATTGGATATCCTCCTTGTAATAAAGGATGGAAAAAAATACCTTTCTGTACCAAATATTATTTTTGGTGCTTATCAATATGCGCTCGATTCAGCCGGAGCTGATCGGCTTGTAGACAACAATGCTTCTCTGGACAGGGTAGCAGGTATTTATTTAAAGTACCCTGCCTACGGTCTTGTTCTTGAGGGTCATGCACTGAATATCTATCTGGATGGTCCCAGGGAAGATCCTGAAGAAAAAATACTTCTTCCTTTGACTGCCAGAAGAGCTGATACAGTAAGAACTGCTCTAATAAATAGAGGAATGCCTTCGTCCAAAATAAGTACGGAGGCTTTTGGCGGCCAATTCCCAATTGCTTCTGTTACTGATAAAACTGTATGGTGGAAAAACAGACGGGTCGAATTCGTCATGACTGACCCTGTAGAATAGGATATCCGTGGGGGCAGCCACAAGGATCGGTGACCCGATCCTTGTGGCTGCCCCTACATTTGTATCATTAAAAATATGTATGTTTTTCTGTAAAATCCTGATTTTCCTTCAAAATACCATGTAGAAGTGTTAATAATTTAACAAAACAATTGACTTTCTTGACAAGTGGATTATACTGGGATAATGTAAATTCAAACAATAAATATTGAAAGGATTCAGTTCGAAAAAAAGGATTTTATATGAGTACTGTGAAAGAAGAGAGAATTGTGCTTGAGATGCAGCATATTTCCAAGCAGTTTCCCAATGTCCTTGCCAATGAAGATGTAAGTATTCATCTTAAAGAGGGTGAAATTATATCTCTTCTTGGTGAGAATGGAGCAGGAAAATCTACCCTTATGAACGTTCTTTACGGTTTGTACAGACCCAGTGCCGGGAAGATCATTCTTAATGGTGAAGAAGTTGAGTTTTCATCGCCAAAGGATGCAATAGAAAAAGGACTTGGCATGGTTCATCAGCATTTTATGCTGGTAGATACTTTAACTGTAACAGAGAATATTATTCTCGGGAGTGAACCTGGAAAGGCTGGAGTTATTGATTATAAGTCTGCCAGGAAGGAAGTTGCTGAATTATCCGAAAAATATCATCTTGAAGTAGATCCTGATGCCTTAATATCATCATTATCTGTTGGTTTGCAGCAGAGGGTAGAGATCTTAAAAGCCCTGTACAGAAAAGCAAAAATTCTAATTCTTGATGAACCGACTGCTGTATTAACTCCTCATGAAGTTGAACAGCTTTTTATAGTAATTAAAAAACTTAGAGATTCCGGTGTTTCTATGATTATCATCACCCATAAACTGGAAGAAGTTAAAGCCATATCCGACAGGGTTTATATTCTTCGTCGTGGTAAATGTGAAGGTGAAAGAGATACAAAAGATATAACAAAAGAAGATATGGCAAACCTTATGGTTGGCAGGGAAGTTGTTCTTACAGTACATAAAGAGAAGAAGGTTGTTACAGGTGATCCAATCTTTAGTCTTGAAGATGTTATTGTAAAAAATGAGAAGGACCTCAATGCCCTGGACGGGATTTCCCTAACCGTTCGGCCTGGAGAGATTGTCGGTATTGCCGGTGTAGACGGAAACGGACAGACTGAGCTTGCAGAAGCTATTATGGGTATGTGTAAGTTAGAGAATGGTAAGATAATTTATAAGGGAGAAAGACTCGGAAAGTATTCAACCAGACAACGGCGAAATAGGAAAATATCCAATGTTCCTGCAGACCGGCATCGTTTTGGACTGGTTCTTCCTATGAACGTATCTGAAAATATGATATTGGGTTTTCATGATGAAAAACCCTATGTACATGGTATTAATCTGGCACTGGATGTAATCCATGATTTTTCTGAAAAATTGGTGGATGATTTTGATATACGAACACCTGGTGTAGATGTTCCTGCAGGAAATTTATCCGGAGGAAATCAGCAGAAGGTAATTCTTGCACGGGAGTTTTCCAGAAACCCTGATTTCCTACTGGTTGCCCAGCCTACAAGAGGATTGGACGTAGGAGCAATTGAGTACATCCACTCACAGATTCTTAAAATGCGTGACAGAAATGTTGGAATACTCCTTATTTCATTGGAGCTGGAAGAGATTTTTTCTCTGTCTGACAGAATAATGGTTCTGTATGAGGGAAAAATTGTAAAAGAATTTGATCCTGATAAAACAACAGACAAGGAAGTTGGTTTTTATATGACCGGCGGGAAGAAGGAGTAATTATGCAGATAACAAAACTTAAACCGGTTTTTTATGCTCTGGCTGTGCTATCGGGTATTGTTGGATTAGTGATGTATTTTTCATCTGTTTTTTCCGGATTTTTTCTAATATTACTATCTTTGGTAATCTATTATTTATACCGCTTATTAGCTACTGATGTAAAAACAGTTAAGGGCGAAATAATTCCCATTCTAAAGAATTTAATGATACCTATGATTGGGATAGTCACGGCAGTCATAATTGGTGCTATCATATTGTCCATGACGGGTTATGATCCCGTTAAGGCTTATAAGGCACTGTTCTATGGTGGATTTGTAAAGAACTGGGGTATTTCGGTTCTTAATGCAACGCCTTTAATGTTTACCGGGCTTTCCATTGCATTTGCTTTCAAAGCAGGACTCTTTAATATAGGTGCTGAAGGGCAGTACTACATTGGTGCAATGGTTGCTACCTTTCTGGGGATAACATTTAATTTACCACCAGTGCTTTCACTTTTTCTTATTTTTATAATTGGTGGATTATTTGCAGCTGCATACAACTTTATTCCTGCTTTGTTAAAAGTAAAGACGGGCGCTCACGAAGTAATTACAACCATGATGTTTGCTCATATAGCAAAATATCTATCATCTATTTTTGTAAGAGGAATGGGAGGTGACAGTTTAGGACCCCATCCCTACGTAACTGATCCTATCCTGGATAGTAACTTCCTTATGAAGTTTAAATCCATTTTCCCTTCTGCTAATTATCGTGTACATATTGGTATTCTAATTGGTATTGGAATGGCATTGATTGTAAACTATATTCTATACAGAACTACCTTTGGATATGAGATAAGAGCAATTGGTCAAAACAAGGATGCAGCAAGAGGTCAGGGAATAAGTGTTGGTAAAAACATATTTATTGCACTTTTATTTGCCGGATTCCTTGCCGGGTTCGCAGGTGTTACACAGGTAGTGGGACTTGATCATAAAATGTATGAAAATTTGCACGCAGGTTATGGCTGGAATGGTATTTCGGTTGCACTTCTGGCTGCAAACCATCCTATTGGAGTTATCTTTACAGCTCTTCTGTGGGGGGCTCTTGATGCCGGTGGTCAGTATATGTCAAGGACTACCCAGATTCCTAATTCTATTGTAGAGATTATTAAGGGAATAATGCTTTTCCTTATTGTTGCACGATATATTTATTCCTGGTTAGGGAACAGGATCAAACGTAAATTAAAATCAAGAGCTAAGAAATCAGGAGGTGCGGTATAATGGAAGGAATCCTTGCTATTCTTAATACAGACCTTCTTGTTGCAACCATAAGGCTCTCGACGCCGATAACTCTGGCAGCTGTAGGTGCAACTATTTGTGAAAGATCAGGTATAGTTAATATTGCCATGGAAGGTATGATGATTATGGGGGCATTCTTTGCTGTTATAGTTGCATACTACACTGGAAATCCCTGGCTTGGACTTGTTGCAGGTGTTGCAGCAGGGGGTATTTTTTCTCTTGTTCATGCAGTGTCCACTGTAACTTTTCACCTTGATCATGTAGTTTCAGGAGCTGTTCTAAATATACTAAGTTTTGGAATTGTAAGGTATCTTATGGTCCTCTTTTTCGGACATCCCGGAACAACGGAACCAATAGCAAGGGGTCTTGGCAGTTATCAGTTTGCCATTCCGGGACTTTCAAAGATACCAGTATTGGGACCTATGTTTTTTAATCAGACACCCATAATATATATGTCCTTTTTTCTTATAGCGGGAGCTTTGTTTTTTCTTAAAAAGACGAAGGTTGGTCTTCACCTGAGAGCTGCGGGTGAACATCCTCTGGCTCTGGAGACTATCGGTGTATCAGTCTATAAAATGAGATATCTTGGTGTTGTTATCTCCGGATTATTTTCCGGTCTTGCAGGTGCATATCTTTCAATAGAAAATGCTGTATCCTTTACAGAAGGAATGTCAAACGGGCGTGGTTTTATTGCCCTTGCAGCTATGATTTCCGGAGGATGGACTGCATTGGGATCTTTTGCAGCAGCACTGTTTTTTGGTTTTGCAGATGCATTTCAGATTCGTATGCAGATATTTAAGGTTCTTCCAATACCGGCTGAAATTTTTATTATATTCCCCTATATTGCAACAGTTATAGCGGTTGCAGGTTTGGTAAGAAAATCCAGACCTCCAAAAGCTGACGGTATTGACTTCATGATTGAAAGGGAAGATGTTTAAGAGTATTGTTTTTAGTAGTCTAAAATTCTCGTATGAGAGTTTAGTATATAAAGGATTTTTTTTTCTTGGAGGAAAAGAATGAGTAAAGTTACAAGAATTACAGTATTGATGCTGGTTCTAACAATGGCTTTTACAGGTGTTCTGTTTGCAGGAGGCGACTCAGAAACAAAAGAAGTAACACCAGAAGCTAAACCTATCGTAGCTATGGCTACAGATACAGGTGGTCTTGGAGATAAATCTTTCAATGACGGTTCATTTCAGGGCCTCAAAGATGCTGCAGTAGATTTTAATCTGGACGCAAGAGTTGTTGAATCAAAACAGCAGACTGATTATGTTCCTAACCTTGCAGGTCTTGCAGAAGATGGTGCAGTAGCTGTTTTTGCAGTTGGTTTTTTAATGGCAGATGCTTTACTTGAAGCAGCAACCAATAATCCTGATACTTCATTTGCAGGTATCGATATTTGGCTGGATCCATCAACAGCACCTAAAAATGTTCAGGGCCTTCTGTTTAAAGAACAGGAATCCGGATATGTTGCAGGTGTTCTTGCAGGTCTTATGACTAAAGAATATGCTTCTGCTTCTGACAGACTTAATGATGACAATGTTGTTGGTATGGTTCTTGGTATGGATATACCCCCAGTTGAAAGATTTCAGGCTGGATTCTATGCTGGTGTAAAATCAGTTAACCCAGATTGTACTGTTCTTAGTGTTGTAACTGGTACTTTTGTAGACCAGGCTAAAGGAAAAGAATCTGCACTTGCTATGATTGAGCAGGGTGCTGATGTTATCTTTCAGATTGCCGGACTAACAGGTATTGGTGCTCTTAATGCAGCTGATGAAGCTGGTGTTGCAGGTATTGGTGTAGATGTTGACCAGTATGCTGTTGCTCCGGAAGCAATTATGACTTCTGCTGTAAAAGGTATTACTTCAGCAACTTATCTGACAATTAAAGATATTGTTGATGGCAAGTTTGTTGGTGGAAACAATAGAGTTTTTGGTATCAATGAAGGCGCTACAGGTATTGCTCCTTACCATAACTGGAATAACGTAATTCCTTCTGCAGTAAAAGATGCTGTAGATGCAGCAATTGCTGATCTTAAATCCGGCAAAGTTGTCGCTCCTGCATCCCGTGCAGACGCTGGTTATGACGGTTAATCCAACCTTAGTTTTTCTATTATAACACCGGGCTTATGCCCGGTGTTTTTTTTACCTTGCGCAGCTGGGCTATCATGGCTAAAATGAAGAAACAGGCTGGTCGCAAACAAGTTTGCCTGGTCGGGACTTCGTCCCTGCTCGGCTATACGTAGGAGTAATAAAATGGATGAAAGAATGACAGCTTTAAAAAAGGCATCAGATTATATTAGTGGAAAACTGGATTTTAAACCTGAAATCGGAATGGTTCTGGGCTCCGGGCTTGGAGTTCTTGGAGATGAGGTTGAGAATCCAATTATTATCAAGTATGAGGAAATCCCCGGTTTTCCAAAATCTACAGTTGAAGGCCATGCCGGACAACTGGTTGCAGGAACCCTTGAAGGGAAAAAAGTTCTGGTTATGCAGGGGCGCTTTCATTATTATGAGGGCTACTCATATGATACAGTTGTATTTCCTGTAAGAGTTATGAAGCTTCTTGGGATTAATAAATTTCTTGTTACAAATGCATCAGGCGGTGTTAATAAGAACTTCGATCCGGGAGATCTTATGCTGATCTCTGATCATATTAAATTTGATGTAAACGGTCCATTGAGGGGCGCAAATTTTGAAGAGTTTGGACCCAGGTTTCCGGATATGTCTGATGCTTATAAAAAATCACTTCGTGAAATGGCAAAAGAAGCAGGAAAATCTCTAAATATACCCCTTAGAGAGGGTGTATATGGCTTCATGGGTGGTCCTAACTACGAAACACCTGCAGAGATTCGAATGCTTGGTATTGTCGGAGCAGATGCAGTTGGTATGTCAACAGCGCCTGAAGTATTAGTTGCCGCTCACGCTGGTATGGATATTTTAGGAATATCATGTATTACCAATATGGCAGCAGGAGTATTGAACCAGCCTCTTAATCATGCAGAGGTTATGGAAACTGCAGCTAAGGTTAGGGATGACTTTATTGCTCTTGTTCGAAAGATTGTTACTATGTGGGACTGACAATAATGAAAGATAACATGATCAGAGATATATCTTTGGCAGCAGAAGGTCTGAGAAAGATTGCCTGGGTAAGGAAAAATATGCCCATACTCAGGCTGATTGAAGATGATTTTAAAAAAAATGAGCCTTTTAAGGGCCTTCGGATAACAGTCTGTGTTCATCTTGAAGCAAAAACAGCATGGCTAGCTCTCGTATTAAAAGCAGGCGGGGCAGATGTTTCTGTTACAGGCAGTAATGCATTTTCCACCAAAGATGATGTAGTTGCGGCCCTGGCGGCATCCGGCCTGCATGTTTACGCATGGCACGGAGCAACAAAAGATGAGTTTCATACTCATATGAATGCTGCCCTGGATATTCGTCCAAACATAGTAATTGACGATGGCGGTGATCTTGTTCATATACTCCATGAAGAGAGAGAGGATATCCTCTCTGAGGTTTTTGGAGCCTGTGAAGAAACCACAGCAGGTGTCTTGCGAAACCGTGCGAGAGAAGCTGCCGGGAAAATGAAAATTCCGGTTATTGCTGTAAATGATGCAAGGTGCAAGTTTCTTTTTGACAGCCGTTATGGAACCGGTCATTCTACTCTGGACGCTGTTATGCGCACTACGAATCTTGCTGTTACCGGTAAAACTTTTGTAGTTGCCGGTTATGGTTGGGTTGGAAAAGGTATTGCCATGCGGGCCAAGGGAATTGGTGCATCAGTTATTATATGTGAGATTGATCCAGTAAAGGCTATAGAGGCAGTTATGGATGGCTTCAGGGCAATGACCATGGATGATGCTGTGAAAGAAGCAGATTTCATAATTACAGCTACTGGTTGTAAAGATGTAATTGTTAAGCATCATTTAGAGACCATGAAAGATGGTGCAATACTGGGTAATGCAGGACATTTCGCCAATGAAATTGATCTGGAGATTCTCGCAGAGTTGAGTGTGGAAAAAGAAGAGGTCAGGGATAATCTTTTTGGTTATAAACTTAAGAATGGTAAATGGATCAATGTCCTCGGGGATGGTAATATTGTAAATATTTCCTGTGCTGATGGTCATCCTGCCGAGTTTATGGACTTAAGCTTTGCCATTCAGGCTCTTTCTGCAAAATATGTAGCTGAAAATTATAAAGAACTGGATAAGGCTGTTATAATGGTTCCTTCTGAAATAGATAATAGTGTAGCCAATTTAAAATTACAGAGTATGGGCATAAAAATAGATACTCTTACTGTAGATCAGAAGGAATATCTTTCGGGATTTTTTATCTCTTAGGGGGGAATAAAATCGTTTGTTGTGTTCTCTATCGTAAAGACGCACGGCCGTGCGTCTCTACGGTTAATCGGATTTTTTCCTGATCATCCATAGAGTTCTTCTGAAATCGATCGAACTCTGTCCAGTATCTCATCCTCATCTTTGACCTTTCTGTTTTCCATTATTATCTTTCCATCGCAGATTACTGTGTCTACACAGCTTCCATTTGCAGAATAAACAAGGTTTGAAATAAGATTATGTGATGGAACCAGTTCCGGAGTGTTCTGGTCCAGAAGAAGGCAGTCTGCATGGGCTCCTTCCACGATTTTTGAGGATAACTGTGGAAATATTGATGCATCTGCACCTGTTGCAATATCAAAGATCTTTTCTGCTTTCATAATCTCTGGATCATTATTATGAAATTTCTGAAGCAAAGCTGCAATTTTCATATCTTCAAACATATCCAGATTGTTATTTGATGCACAACTGTCTGTCCCCAGCATAATTTTTATGTTTCTATTATTAAATTTAGTAAATGGGAAAACACTTCCTGTAGCAATCTTCATATTTGAAACAGGATTATAGACAACTGTAACATCGTATTCGGCCAAAAGGTCTATTTCATGTTCATCCAGCCATATTGTATGGGCTGCGATAAGATTGATATCCAGTAAACCTGTTTGTTTTAACAGTTCTACCGGACGAATACCATATCTTTCAATACAATCAGCTACTTCCTTTTCTGTTTCACACAGGTGAATATGAACAGGGATACTATTGGAGCTTGCCAGATTTGCAATCCATTCAAGACTATCTTTTGACAGGGTGTATATTGAGTGCGCAGCAAGAGATAAGCTGTTGTTTATTGAGGGAGTAGTATTTTCAATTGTGGTGATACATTCTTCTTTCATCTCTTTCGCTTTTGCAGGATCGAAAAAATCAAATAGGGCGGGACCTGAGTTCGATTTTATTCCTGAGTCAATATATGCTTTTTGACTCATCTCAAAGTTAAAATACATATCATTACAAAAAGTTGTTCCCGATTTTATCATTTCAAGAGCTGCTGCCCTGGTTCCCCAGTAAATAGACTCTGGTGTCAGCTTTGCTTCTGCAGGCCATATTTTCTTCTCAAGCCAGGGCTGAAGCTTCATATCGTCTGCATATCCTCTTAATAGGGTCATGCCAGAGTGGGTGTGCCCATTTTTCAGGGAGGGAACAAGAAACTGTCCTTTGGCATCAATTATTTTTGCTGATGGGTCATTTATATTCTGCTCAATACGTGAAAATCGGCCATTGCTTATTAAAACATCTCTTTCTAAACCTTTAAGAACAGTATTTTTTATCAATAGGCTCATGACTTTTCTCCTGTAAC
>CBDVAD010000057.1:0-12530 GCA_965371875.1 uncultured bacterium | reverse complement strand
AGGCGATTAAGTATGAGGAGACTCCGGCAGTAACAGTATCAATCAATACACTGAAGCTCACCAGAATAGGAGCGATTGATCCGATAATAAGAAAACCTTCTTCTATTCCTTTTCCATACAGTTTACACATAGTTGCAAGAGAAACCAGCACTCCTATACCCGGAACAGAACCGGCTAAAAGGGATGTTAGTATACTAAATAAGATAATCCAAAGGATACCTCCAGGACTGATTGCAAGACTCGAGTATGACTTAAGAATCAGGAAAAATGTTATGCTGGTTACAGCTGCAGTTCCAGCTTTTCCAAAAAGAGTAAAGAAAGGAAGTGTAGCTGAGCCCACTTTTCTGGGAATCCCCAGATTTTCCTTTAAATGTAATATCAGACTTGTTAGTGTGAAATAACTATTACCTGATACTATGGCTGCAAGTGAAGGACCCAGAAGAGCATACATTATCTTGTAGGGATTCTGTTTTCCTCCAAGGAAATAGATGAAAGCAGGGTATATTCCAAAAATAGTTATTATTGTATTAATTGTAAGAAGAATTATCAGCTGATTAAAAAGGATAAGCTGAGGTGCATGAATTATCTGAATTGTGAAATTTGCTGCCAGTATGATCATTCCAAAACCAAGAATTTCAACAATAAAATTTCCAATATGATACAGTATTCTGGACATTGCATCAAAAAATTGGTAGGCGGGTCTGGTCATTACTTTATCGAAAGAAAAATTGAGGCCAAGGAAAAACCCAAAAAATGTTACAGGAAGTAAAAAATTACTGTTTTCAGTGAAAATCTGAAAGAGACTCATTGGAAAAACTGATCTAAGGATATCCCTGTATCCCGGGAAATTATAGTTTATCTGTTCCTCTATTATGATTGGAATCCTGTCGGGAGAAAAAAGTAATACAATCCCCGTTGCAATTATTACCAGGAGTGTACTGGAAACAGCAATAGCTGCAATGGTTTTAAGATATATCGCTGTTACACGTTTTTCCTGTTTTAATTTAAATGTTCCATAACCAATAGAGAAGAATACAATGGGGAATACAGTATAACGACCGATATTAATTGTTAATTCTGCAAGAAATTCAAGTATATCTTTAAATACTATATTTTCCGGTGATATAAAGATTCCCAGTATTACACCAATTGTTATTCCAAGTAGATATTTTAGCCATATTTTCATGGCTAAAACAATACATTATTAAGATTTTAGAATCAAGAGAGAAAAAAAGGTCTTCCCTTTACCTGGAACTTAAATATTTTCCCATGAACTGGTTTTGTCCTTTCACTTATGTTATTAAATATATACTCAGCATAGTTCGTCAATTCTCCTGAATTTGATCTGTATGAATTAATGGTGAGCTGTTCATTCTGATAAGATACAAAAAGTGACTTTGTCAGTGTTGATAAACCTCCGGTTTCTACAGCATAAAGGGGTGAAAGGATTTCTCCCTGTTCAATGCCATGTATAAGGGAAATATTACCTGCTCCTGTTTTCTGAAAATAGAGGATAATCTCTTTCAATATAAAAAGATTTCCTTTTAAACTTGAATCTACGAAGCTTTCAATTTCTGCTGAAGAAATCTCATGGATGGGCATATTATTCTGCTCTGAAGTTAATATGGTCAATACCTCATCAAAGCCCTCCATTTTATTCTGACATTCCAGTATAATATTTTTTGCTGATAAGGGTGATCTATTATTCCAGGGTATTTCAATAAAGTTACTGGTTCCAGGTTTTACTTTTTTATTACTGGAGTTAACAGTAACTGCAACTATGTAATTGCCATCAAAAAACAGTTTTGCAAGTTTAGTTTTAAATTCGGAATCAATTCCGGTTATAAGTATTTTTCGTTTCATAATTTCCTTACACTATCCAATAGTTGTTCAATTTGACATTCAGAATTTTCTTCCCCATTCAGCCACTGGAGAATTATTTTAAAAATATCATCTATTTGTTTTATGTCTATATTGTTCATTATCAATTTCAAAGCTTCGAGAGTGAAAACCCACCATGAAAATAGCTGGAACGGCTCACGACCAAACCACTCTATACCATTATGATAGTTTCTGCCGATCAGTTCTGACACGATCGGGTGATCGATATAGTTTTTAAGTATTGGAAATTGAGAGCCTGTTTCTTTATGTGCTGGAATTATTAGAGCTAATTTAAGTAATTCATGGAAGTCAGGCTCCTCTATACCTGCCTCTATCAGTGAATGTCTTATATTATGATCCAGATTGAGGTCCTGTATTAGTTCTATCAGTGCTATGTCGAAAAGTTCATCACTATCCTTTTCATAATCTAATTTTAATTTAGTGAGAGGGAAAAACGTAATCCAGGCAAGTAATAATGTCCATACTTCAGGCATCATACCGAACCCTCTGAAAATATATTCCAGCCATCGGGGTTTTACTTCATCCTCTATGTGATATATCTGTCCTAAAGATTCTATTGTCTGCAATATCTGTATAAAAAATGAATCTACATTTTCCAGGGACTCATTATCTGTGTATGGAGTGGACTCAAGTTCGGACACGAAAAGTAAATATAATTTATGTAGTTTATCTTTAAATGGAGTATGATCAGCCCCTTTATCCAATACAAGAGACTTCAGGCCATCTGTAATTGAAGGCTGAAAAATATCAAAGAGCCTGGTTGCTGCAGGTTTAAGATTAAGACGCCGGAGCGCTCTGCTGATATCTGTAGTACCCTGTCCATTAAGCTCAGCAGCCAGCTTCTCCCATTGACCATTTTCATCGAATACTTCTCTGAAATCCATAAAAATCTGACTTTCATAACCGTTTAGATGAATGTATATACCATTTTCGTATATCTGTTTTGAACTTCTAATAAACATCAAGTCTGATCTCTGTTCCCTGAAAATACAGTAATTGCCGGAATCATTCTGCAGACCCAGAGCTATGGCAATATTTTTAGCTGTCTGATTTAACTTTGGAGCAGTTGTCTTAATCCATCCGTCAGTCGAGTTATAGCTGTTATTATAAAAAGCAAGAGCATATTCATTGTCTTTGTTGTTAGACCAGGCAAACACATTTTCATCGACATGACCTTTGAAGTCAAACATATCATACAGGTTGAAATTTTCTGATTCTGAGAATAGATATCTTTTTTTTATAAGTGGAAAAATTTCTTTTTTATGTCGCTGTACAAATCCTGAATCAGGAATCTCATTATGGTAGGCTTTTCTGTATTCCATACCATATTTTTCCTTGTATCCCTCGATCTGTCCATGACCAAACATTGGTAAACCAGGCATAGTAATCATCATAGTACATATGCCAAAGTACTTATCTCCCATTCCGAATTGTTCTGCAGCCGTATCTTCATCCGGGTTATTCATAAAGTTTACAAATCTTTTAAGTATTTCGGGTTCATAGGCCAGGGTATTCTTAATTGTATTTTTATACTTATGATTTTCTTCCATTTTCAGCATATTCATGAAGGCACTATTGTAGACTCTGTGCATACCAAGATTTTTTACGAAGTAGCCTTCCATCATCCAAAAGGCTTCCGCCAGTAAAAGTGTATCAGGGGCTTCCTCCTGTATTCTGTCTACAACTTCTCTCCAGAATTCTATAGGAATAGCTTTGTTAAAATCGGATCTGCTCAGACCTCTTTCAGACCTTGTTGGAATATCTCCACCAGCCCCTGGTTCAGGAAACCATAATCTTTGTATGTGCTTTTTTGCCAGTGTCATTGCTGCATCAAACCTGATGACTGGAAAATTCCTTGCAACATGCAGGATTGTTTGAATTATTGCCTCTCTGACTTCGAGATTCAGATAATCAAGCTGAGCTGTATCATTCCAGGGCATTGAGGTTCCGTCATTTCCATGATAGATATGACGTTCTTCGCCGTTTTTAAAATCCACCCTTTTAAAAGTAACTGCTGCATCTGTCCGGTCATAGTAATGATCTTCAATATATATACCAATATCCGGATGACTGGAGAGATTCTGCCCGGTAAAGCTGTAATTTGGATAGGGGGAGTAGGGGGTTTGCAGAAACCAGTCCGGATGATTATTTATCCAGTCTGAATCAATTCCTGTATGATTTGGAACCATATCGCTGGCAAGACGGATTCCTTTCTGTGAGCATCGGTATTTAAGGTTATGAAGGGCTTCCCATCCACCGAGTTCATCTGCAATTTCATAATTTTTTAATGAATAAGCGGAGGACTCTGCTTCAGGATTCCCGCATGTACGCTTGATCTGTTTCGATGCGCTGCTGCGTTCCCAGAGACCGATTAGCCAAAGGGCTGAAAATCCTCTGTTCGACAGAAGTTCAAGCTCCTCGTCAGGTATCTGATCAAGCCTTGTGATAGATCTCTCATACTGTTTTGAAAGCTGGTCCAGCCAGACAAGTGTACTTTTTGCCAGCATGACAACATTCGGCATCCAATTTGAATCAGTACTGAATCCTTCCGGGCTTCCGTCTGAATAATCATACGTGTATTCTTCCATAGGTCCGGGACCTGCAGGAAATTGAGGTTTGTTTTCCTCCCGTAGATAGTCAATTCCCCTTAAAAGCAGCAGGAATTGTTCTCCTAATAGAGATTTCCAGTTTTCTGCTATATATGTCAGCTGATCCATTAGGCTGCCTGGATGAGCAATACTGGGTGCCTTAAGAAAATCAATCAGGTTTACACTTTCATCTCCAGGGCTTTGAATGTTCTTCAGGTAGCTGAAGCTTTTTCCCAGCATATCTACATAGGCTGTATTTTCTGCGAGATTCATCTCTTCAAAAATAACCAGGTATGGATTGCAAGCTGGATTTTCGTTTGTTAACCGGAGGACTACCATTTCTTCCAGGGAATTCCCTTTTATGGAAGGGGGGCTGGGGGGGAAGTCTTCTGTAAACATGTTGACAACACTATCTGTTTTCTTTTTGCCTATACTGCTGTTCACATGTTCCATAGTTCTGGTAAAAATGTCAGGCTCACTCTTTTTCACATGATTAGTAAATATATACTGGAAAACCTGGCCAATGAGATTTATAGCATATACACCTGCAGCTGTTGTTGTCTTGCCATGATTTATACTTCCAAGATAAGAATTAAGTTCTGCTGAAATATTTATAGCATCTTTATAACTAATATTAAAATTCTTTTCGACATCAATCCCTGCCTCGTTTTCGATTTTAATCCTCATAGATACCCCATATATAATGAATTATTTAGATAGTGCCGCTATTTATTATCATTTTCCAGTTTATTTATTCTATCACGAATTCTTGCTGCTTCTTCATAGTCTTCGATTTCGATAACTTTTTCAAGTTCAAGTTTAAGTAGTTTTATTTCAGTTTTTACTAATTCCAGGCTTGTCTCTATAGTTTTCTCAGTAATTGAGCTTAAGGGGATACCTGCTTCGTCTACAATAGCTTCATCAATAAATATCGGGCATTTTTTTCTTACTGCAAGGCCCAGTGCATCAGATGGGCGGCAGTCAATAAGCAGCTCATCTCTTCCATTTTTCAGTACTAATTTTGCAAAAAAAGTGCCGTTTGTAAGAGAAATAATTTCTACCCGTAAAATTGTAGTTTTAAGCTTTTTGAAAGTACTTATAAACAGATCGTGGGTCAGAGGTCTGGGCATTGGCACATTACCCATACCAATTAAAATTGACTGAGCTTCCAGCTGTCCCATAAAAATTGGAACAGCACTTTCCGATCCCAGTGGGCGAATCAGTACAGCATTGCCCTGGTCTGTTCTTGCGATTGTCCAGATTTCCGCTTCAACCAGCATTTTTGTTGTCCATATAATCAGCATAAGAAAATAGCCGGTAGATTTCAAGTAATTTGATCAATTTTATTATAGAGTATTAAAAGTCAGATTTTTTCTGTCCTTAATTATTCCGGGGAATTGCAGCAATCGATTATGCATAGCCACCCAAACTCCGGTACTGATCATCCTTGTGGCAAGGAGGGCTTCTGTTACATTCTGCTGGGCGTCTGAGTCCCTGAATTCATAGGGTCTCATAGCTCCAGTCAGAACAATTGGAATTTTTAAATCGGGAAGTTTGTTATAAAGATATTCTCCGGTGACAGAAAGAGTATCAGTCCCATGGACTATTACTATTGCGTCAGATAAATTGATATTTGTTTTAACAGCCAGAAGTATCATTTCCCTGTCTTCATCTGTCATTTCAAGAGAATCTTTATTCATAACATGAACATGTTTTATGAAAAGATCAGGTAAGCGGAGTGATCCAAGTATACTCTCTATCATTGTTCGGTCATTACGGAGGTTTCCTTCCATCTCGTTATAGGTTTTATCGATTGTTCCACCTGTAGTAAGTATTGATATTTTCAATTTTCGTACTCTTTTAGATCTTCTTTGCCTGTCAGGACTCTTATAGCTGCATCCCGAAGTGCCTCTATCTCATTCTCTCCAGGATAAACAAAAATTTTTCCAATAAAATCTATATGTTCTTCTATTTTATCAATAAGGATGTTGCTGTACGCAAGACCGCCTGTTAGTACAATTCCATCTACATTTCCTGACAGAACAGCAGATAATGCTCCAATTTCCTTGGCAACCTGATAAGCCATAGCATCATATATCAGTTTTGCATTTTTATCGCCTCTATCAATCATCTGTTCAATTTCTGTACCGTCTGCAGTACCCAGATATGCTGTCAGGCCGCCGTTTCCTTTTATTTTATTAAGCATCTCTTTCTCTGTGTTATTTCCGGAGAAACATAATTTTACAAGTTGTCCGGCAGGTAAAGTTCCACTTCTTTCAGGAGAAAATGGCCCCTCCCCATTCAGGGCATTGTTTACATCCACAACTCTTCCATTTAGGTGGGCTCCTACAGATACTCCTCCTCCCATATGGGCTACTATAAAACTGCAATCTTCGTAGGATCTTCCCAGTTCCAGAGCAGCTCTTCTGGCAGTTGCTTTCTGGTTTAGCGCGTGAAATATTGATAATCGGGGAAGTTCGGGATGACCGGAAATCCTTGCAAAATCATTCATTTCATCTACAACTACCGGATCAGCAATAAAACTGGGAGCACCTGCTTTTTCCGCAATACTGTGAGCAATTATTCCACCAAGATTTGAGGCATGTTCACCCCTTTTTGCTTCCTGCAGATCTTTAATCATGGCATCATTTACTTTCCAGACTCCACCGGAGATGGCTTTAAGAAGACCACCTCTTCCAATAACACAGTCAAGGGATGAAATGGGTATATCAGCTTCTTCGAGGGCTTTTTCAATTAGTTTACTTCTAAAAGTAAACTGATCACCAACAGTAGCATATCCGGATAGTTCCGCGTGATCATGTCTTATAGTTTTAACAATTATCTCATTTTTCCCATCAAAAACTGCATATTTAGTTGAAGTTGATCCAGGATTAATTATTAATATTCGGTATTCCATTAAAGTCTCCTGTTTTGTATTATTACTCAGCTTATAAAGGAATGCAAGAAGAATACGTTGAGTTGTAGGGGCAGTCCCAGGGAAACCGTTAGGTTCCCTGGTGGCTGCCCTCTGCGTGAGTTGAAAGGAGACCGATACATATGTACAAATCAGAAACACAAATAAGAGTGCGCTATGCGGAAACAGATCAAATGGGTTATGTTTACTATGGAAACTATGCTGCATATTATGAAGTTGCCAGGGTCGAGAGTTTCCGCCAGCTTGGTATAAGTTATAAGGATCTGGAAGCAGATGGGATTATAATGCCTGTCCTTGAAAATTACTCTAAATATCTTGCTCCTGGAAGATATGATGAACTTTTGACTATTAAAACTGTTATTAAAAAACGACCTGGTATAAAGATAGTGTTTAATTATGAAATTTATAATGAGGCAGAGGAACTTATAAATATTGGTGAAACAAAACTGGCATTTATAGATACATCATCAGGCAGACCCTGCAGAATGCCCGATGATATGACAGAGGCGATGTCGGGGTATTTTTTATAGGGACACGTAGGGGCCGTCCCTGGGAAACCGTTAGGTTCCCTGGCGGCTGCCCTTCACGTATATACGTTATACATTACATATCTTTCAATCTGTTCTTCAGTCTGTCCTCAATAACTTTGCCCTTTTGGGATTTCATGTAATAACTGGCCGCATAGATGAAGGCAAAGGGCCAGAAGACAAAAAATAAAATAATAAAAAGTACTACATTGAATTTTTTACCGGATGTCTGTTTCCCCTGAGATGATCCCTGTAATTTTATCAGAATATTCTGAAGATCTTCTTTAGATGATATGGTGTTGCTGGGTGTAGGAGAGACGCGATGAATCGCGTCTGTACTGGTGTTGAGCTCCAGTTTTACATAGGTTCCGTCAAAATGGATGTTTAATCGGCCAATATTTGAGAGCTTTTTAATATATCTTTCTATTTGGGGCTGATTCATATCCAGGTTATGCTGAAGCTGATTTATCGATATTGTCTTATACATGACTACAATATCCAGGATTTTTACAAGGATTTTCTCTTCTTTTCGGATAAGACGGCCCAGAATCTGCAGGAATATGATAGAACCAACTAAAATTGTGACTAATACAGATTGTGAACGTACAAATTGTAATAGTATTTCCTGAATACCCTCCGGATTGGAAATTGCATACTTTATCATTGGCCAAAATATATATATCAGTGGCAGCAACAGTAAATATGATATTATAAGAAAGAAATCATCAAGCTTATAAAGATTTTTATTTTTATCCATGGTTAACTCCTGTATAAAGTTTAGCATAAAGTATAGTTTTGCTCCAATAAAAATTTCCTGCAATAATACCCGGAACAGTTAAACAACATGTTGCATAGGCAAAGGAATCTTTTAACTGCAAATTCAAATGTTTGAACCTTGATTGGGAGGATTTGCCTGATTACCATGATTTTTTACCTTAACATATATCAGATATGCAGCAAGAACGGCTATTCCTTTGTCTACCAGATTGATGAAGATGCGGGCAATAAAGGCAGAAGAGAATACTGATTGTCCGGTCATAAGGATAACCTTCACAATATAATCGACCTCCTCATGGGTAATGCCGCCAAAAACTATTGTTACAATAAGTGCACCAAGAAATGCATTAAGAATAGCTGTATATATAATTACAAGAAAAACTCCGAAGAAGGTTTTGAAATAACCATGTTTTACAAGGATTCCCACCAGTAGCCCTGTTGCCATATTTACAACAGCAAAAGGGTAGAGCTGTAAAGGAAATCCACGGAGAGCTTCCTGGAATAGATTGGTGAAAAGACCGGTCAGGATACCGGGTATAATTCCGAATAGAGCTGCTGTCACGGCAGTGAAGATAGTATCAAGGAAAAGGGGTATTCCCAGTTTATCACCGACTAAATTTATTAAACCATTTAATATTACAGAAATTATTACAGCCAATATTACTGTTGACTTTGATTGCTTATCTAGAAGACCAAATAATTTTTGATTCACAATTTGCTCCTTGTGTGCAATTATAGTATCCAGGAGTTGAAGTTGCAAATAAAATCAGGACAAATTCTTATTAGTGCTTTTTCGACTGTAGCTTTATTTATTCTGATTGCTTTTATATTTTTTTCAGCATTGCAAAGTTCAAGTATTTTTGAAAGGCTTCTTCACGATGTGTATAAGATTGAACTTGATCTTTTGACCCTATGTGAATTTAAAGCTGTTGATGGGTCAAGGAGTATGGATCGGGTTTATGCTGTAGATCTGATTAATATGCTGGAAAAGGGTATTTTTCGTTATAAAATGATTTTGTCCGATACAGGTAATGCTGCTGTAGAAAGTTTATTCTATTTGGCCAGGAACAAACTGATTCAGAGTACAGGTGGAATTGTTATCACTAATAAAGAGTATCTTATAATGCAGCAAAGTATAAGGCTGATTCGGGTATCCATACTGGAATCCTCAAAGGAGCAAAAAAGGGCATTGAATATTTTGTTCACTCTTTTGCTCCTGATGGTAGGAATCCTTCTATTACTTCTTATAGCTGCTGCAGCCAGAATTGATAGAGAGAAGCGTCGACATCAATATCACAGAGAGCTTGCAAAAAATATTTCAGAATCTGAAAATAGAATCCATAATCTTCTTTCTTCGGAACTTCATGATGATATTGGTCAGATGCTTGTATTTCTAAAATTAAAGTTAATGGAAACAAGTTCTGATTTAAGTAAGGATATTGACCCCATTATAGACAATGTCCGGAATCTATCCCACAATCTTAAAATCCCTGACTTCTCTAATGGACAGTTTGCAGTGAGTGTAGAGGAACTTATTTCTCAGTTCTCTACAGTCTCCTTAATTAAAGTTGAGTACACTCTCTCAGATTTTCATAATGAATTGTATCCTGATTACTATCCTATAATCATATTTCGGGTTATTCAGGAATGTCTGCAGAATGCGGTAAAACATTCAAAGGCAGGAAATATAAGGATAAATCTGGTTGAGTCGGCACCTTTTTTGATTTTTCGCTATCAGGATGATGGTATAGGTATTGATGATGTCAGTAATCCTGTTGTACTGAAGTCCATAGAGGACCGTGCAAAACTTCTTAATGCTGAACTTAGAACAGATACAGGGATTGATGCAGGATTACGTATAGTGATGAAAATACCTTTTGTAAAGGATGTTGGTTTGTATGGTAAAGAATATACTCATTGTGGATGATCACCCCTTTTTAAGGATGGGTGTGCGGACATTTCTTGAGAAAAGTTTTGATGATATTACCTGTGTAGAAACGGATAGCGTATCCAATACCAGGGCCTCATTGGAAAGAATTTCTTTTGATTTTGCTTTTGTAGATATTTCCCTTGGTGGTGAGGATGGATTGGAACTGGCAGAAGTTATAAAACAAAAACAGCCCGATTGTCAGGTTGTCGTATTGAGTATGCATAAGGAACCACTTCTTGTTCAAAAAGCAAGAGATTTGAATCTGGATGGTTATCTGATCAAAGAGGACGCTTTTAGTTCCTTCCAGGAGATTCTAGCTGCAGGTAAAACTACAGGGTTCATTATTAGTGAAAAGTTGAAAGCAGTTATGTCTACTTCAGGGAAATCTGAATCTACAGGATCTCTCGTATCAATGTATAACAGTCTTACCCAAAGAGAGCAGACTATCTTCCGTCTTCTGGCTGAGGGGATGAACTATAAGGAGATTGGCAGTCAGTTGGGTATTAAACATAAGACTGTCCTTGTCCACAGGTACAATCTAATGAAAAAGATGGAGCTGGGGGATCAGACAGAACTTGTGAAATGTGCAATGAAACTGGGGCTGATTGATTCGGTAGTGTAGGGTTGTATCTAACTTTTCTACATTCTGGGTAAATGCAAATTCAAGTGTTTGAACCTTGATTGGAAGGATTTGCCTGATTACCTTGATTCAGAATCAGGGTATTTTCCTGGTAATCAAGGTAATCCTTTAATCCTTACTAATCATGGTTCAACATTTTGTTATTGTTGTGAACTCTCTTGAATTGTAGGCTTTTTGCTCCGAAATTTATTAACAGCCCAATTTCCATATTATATGCCTCCACATAGTTCATTGCCTGTGCCAGATGCACGTCCTCAAGTTTAATAACTGCCTTAATTTCAACCATAATTGTATTTTCAACAAAAAAATCAACTCTTCTTGTACCAATATGTCTTCCCCTATATTGGATATCCATTACCTTTTCTCTTTTAAACTGAATACCTGCATATTGTAGCTCAATTGCCAATGCGCGCTGATAGATTTTTTCCTGAAATCCATTGCCAAGATACTTGTGAACCTCCATGGCGCAACCAATAATATTGTGAGTTAAATCTTTGTGTTTCATAGGCACAGAACTCCTTTTAGTGCATTTTCTGTTGTAACCTCACTTATCAGTACACCGGGAAATGGTTTGCTGCTTCAAATATGCGGGGTTTTGCCCGATTAGCTTCTAAGACTTATTCCAATATACAAGCATGTTTTAATCTTTTATCCTTTTAGATTGTAAGAGAAAAATCTATTAATCCAGAATAAAATCGATTATTGCTTCTGGAATTAGAAGATAACATAGGAGAAAAGTTATGAAGAGAGCATTTGGTTTTTTGTTAATAAGCTGTATTGCGATTATTTTTTTGATTTCGTGTCCAGATCCTGACACACCACCGGCTCCAGAAGTTCAACAGGTTGCTGTTCCTGTATTCAGTCCGGTAGCTGGAACCTATGACTCTGATCAGTCTGTTGCAATTTCCACTTCAACAACAGGAGCAATAATCTACTATACGACCGATGGAAGTGATCCAACAGCATCATCGAGTGAATACAGCGGAGCTATAAGCGTTGCCGGACACGGTACTACAATGACAATAAGAGCTTTGGCAGTAAAATCAGGAATGACTGATTCAACAATTACCGCAGAGGCGTATATAATTAACTATAATCAGGTATCTGCACCAACATTTAGCCCAGTTGCCGGAACCTATGATACTGATCTGTCTGTTGAAATTACCACTGCAACAACAGGAGCAACAATCTATTATACAACCGATGGAAGTGATCCAACAGTAGTATCATC
>CBDVAD010000056.1:0-12665 GCA_965371875.1 uncultured bacterium | reverse complement strand
AATGCTATCCTATTGGATACCGACAACATTAACACTTTGCTTTCTGACATCGAGGGTGGTCACGATATTCGTGAGATCCTGAGAATGATTGTGGCATCTGCCAATAACCTTTTGAGTGGTGCCGAAGCCGGGTCAACCGAAATTGTCTTAACCAAGTTGAACGGTACCGGTGTCCGGCAAAGGACTACGGTGGATGAAGATGGCAACCGGCTTGCAATTGTTTCAAGGGACTTCACTCCATAATGTTTCCGACAAAGTTTTTCCCAACTAAAATGTTTGTGGGTAAATTCTGGCCTCCCAGTGGGGCATTTCCACAACCTGACTTCCTTAAACAGCGGTTCAGGGCGTTCAACAAACGGAGATCGGACATAAAAAGAATTTGCAGATCATCTGGCAACAGATAAAAGAACCTTTGGGTTATCAGGATCTATTGCAGATGCTTTTTGGTAATATTCCAGGGCATCTTTTGTATCTTTATTAAGAAAACTTATATTACCCATGTTAATAAGAGCCGGAACATACTGAGTTATTTTTAGTATCTTCTCAAATTGTACTACAGCTTTGTCAGTCAAGCCATATCGGCCATAGAGAACTCCAAGGCGGTTAACATATTTAGCTGCATTATTGTTCTGCCTGATCTGCGCCTGAAGTCTGGATACCTGAGGATATATCTCTCTGTCAATAAAACGGACAATTTCCAGTTTAAATGCATCCAGCACCTCCATTCTTCCAGGCATTGATACGGAAGATGTTCCCGGTAGACCAACAGGACTGTATATACTCCAGGATTCATGCATTGGAAAAAGCTTTGCCTGATCCCGTGCAGCATTTTCTCTCCATTCTTTGGATCCGGTCTCCCAGGCATCCAGAAAGCTATCCTTTGTCATTGTAATTTCTACAGGAAGCCATGTTTTACCATTAAGATATATCAATTCATCGGGCCTTAAAAAATTGTTCCTGGCTATGTCCGGTTCCATATCCAGAGAAAATGCCATAAATATATGCCCGGGTATGGTTACAAATGCCGTCTCTATGCCCACAGACTCAAGGAGAGCACTGTAGAGTATGGAGAGATCATCACAGTCCCCTGCTGTATAATTAAGGGTCTGCCGGGGAAACTGAAGAAAATCTACACTTAATTCATCTTTTGAAAACTCTGTAAAAGGTGTTTTGGGATCTACCACATAACTTAAGCCATAGAGTCTAAGTGCTTCATGAATACCAATGGCCATACTTAGATTTTTGTTTACCGCCCTGCTTCCGGCATCCAGCGTCCAGCCGGCAACCCTTTTTGAAAACTCCAGCACTGCAGGGTCTTTAGCCGTAACAAAAGCTGCTGCCTTTCTGTCATCATCCCAGGTAGTTGCATTGCGGTCGTACATTTCCATGCTCTGAGTGTATTCAACCACTTTGGTTTTCCCCTTTAGAACATACTCAAGGGTTAGTTTAGCAGAAACCTTTGTTCCCTCTGTTATTTCCAGCACAGAGTCTGAAAACAGAGCATAAAGATCTACTTCACCCTCTTCTTTACTCTTAAGCTCTCCGGGTACAGAAATCTTCTTTGGGTTATCCATGTAACGCTCTACAAAAAGGCTTACAGTGATATCTGATGCAGGAGTAGCCTCATTATTGTAGAGAAGTACCCTTCCTACCGGATTATCGTCGTAATGTTTAAAAAGTACCGGGAAAATTTTGTTTAGCTCTATAAGGCTTATCTCCAGCCCCTTCCCTGTTCGTTTAATTGTTGTTTCTTCCAATAGTTCTGGTCTTGATGGCAGAGTATCTATGGTTCTTTCTCTCCTCTTTAAAGGCAGAGTAAATGAAGCGCCAATAGATAAGCCCAGGCCCTGATTTAGATAGAAATTGTAGAGATAGTGTACATCTCCTAACAGACTGAAGGATGGAAAAATAGCATAAGATACTGAGAGTCCACCTTTCAGAGAAATATTCCCACCACCTTCTCCACTTCCGTCAGTCACAGAACTGTAAAAGTAACCCCCAGTCCCATAGGCCGCCAGATTCAATTTTTGTATGAGGTTAAAATTAACTCCCCCACCGGCAGATGCCGAGTAGACAGATACCCCGTCATTTGTCCGGATTGGAATGTAGGAATAAGCAGTATCGAGTTTAAAAAAGAAAAGAGGAAGTGAATTTAATCTAAGATCTGCCGAAAGCCCCACTCCTCCGCCGGTGGTGAAGTATGAAGT
Source organism: uncultured bacterium (assembly GCA_965371875.1). Taxonomy (GTDB): domain Bacteria; phylum Spirochaetota; class Spirochaetia; order B11-G9; family B11-G9; genus JAJRQE01. The sequence goes on along the minus strand of CBDVAD010000056.1, from coordinate 10,458 downwards.
GCTGTCGCCCAGTGGTAATGAAGCACCGGGAGTAAGAGAAATCGACAGATTACCAATTTCTTCTCCGGAGATAAAAACTACAGTTAAAATTAAAAGAATTAAAAGGATGGGTTTTTTTAACATATACTGACCTCTCATCAAAAATATCCTGGATATTTTTTAACAGAAGACCGGAAGATGATCAGCAAAGTTGCAATATCTCCCTGTAATTAACAATATATCATATTTATTATGGTTTTAACATAATTATTTGAAGCAAAAACAGTATTTACCCAGTACTGAGTATTAGAGAGGAAAGATTTTTGATATTTACATCCTCTGCATCCCGTACTATAATTTAAGGAGCACGGAAATGGCAGATTTGGCACAAATACTGGAAGAAGAACTGGAAGAGGCTGTAGAGGTTAAAAGAGGATAACAAAATGGAACACGGTGAGTTCCAACAGGAATTAATCAAAATTGACGGAAGATTCAAGCAGATGATAACTGAAGTCAGAGAAGGGTTTAAGCGGATGGATCAGCGGTCCGAAGCTATACAGCAGCAAATGGATAGACGTTTTAATGCTTCAGACAAACGATTTAACAGGCAAACTGCCATGATGTCCATTGGCTTTCTGGTTATAACTACCTTGATTACAATCTATCGTTTTTTGGGGTAGATGTGTCAGTACTACAGTGACCAGTAAACAGTTATCAGATGAAGAAAGGGTTTAATGTTCACTGCCAAATGTCATCTTTAAGAATCTGATTAGGCCTAAAGTTGACCTTATAGGACATATGCTTATTATCCTTAATATAATAACCCAGGTAATAATACTCTGCCCCGGCTTCCATTGCCATTTGAATACCCTTTAAAATAGATAATCTCCCTGGACTTAAGGAGGCATAGTCTTCATTCCAGTAACAGTAAACTGCAGAAATTATTCTTTCTGTAACATCCAGATGGGTTACTGCTACAAGTTCATCACCATCTCTTATCTCCATTATTTGATTAAATGACTGATCAGAAAAAAACGAACTTTCCCAATTATCATAAGATTCTAAATCGACTTCCTTAAAACGTTTTTTATGTGCACTATAGAGATCGAATTTATTCATATCAGGTAAAGGATTATCGTTTAATATAACTTTAAATTGTGAAGCTCTATTTATGACTCTTTTCTCTGATCTGGAAAATTGAAAACCCTTTACTGGAATTCTTATGGGACGACATTCATTGCAGCCTGAACACTCTGGTCTATAGAAATATACTCCAAAATGGCGATACCCTGATTCCAGGAGAGCCTCAATACCTTCTGAATCAATTATATTAATAATCAGATTAGTACTGGTAAATAATCTATTTTCCAGATAGGGACATTTTGTTTCTGTTTGTTCAAGATGATAACCTTCTACAACCACTGATGTTAAGCTCCCTGTTTATTACAATATAGTATGCCATATAGTATATCAGTAAAAAACAAACATTGACCTTAGGTTAAGACTATTATAGAGTATTTTTCTGTGGAGGTTTAAGATGAGACCTGAAATATTAAACTGGAATAATCTGTCATCAGAAAGAAAGAACTTCTTTCTAAAACGATCTGAATCTGATATTTCTGATGTTATGGATTCTGTATCAGAAATTATTGATACTGTAAGGGAAAAAGGTGATAAAGCACTTCTCGATTATACCAGCAAGTTTGATGGAATTGATCTGTCCAAAAAAGATCTAAGAGTATCCAGAGAAGAATTTGAGCTTGCAGAGAAAAACCTTCCGGAAAAGGTAAAATCTGCCCTTGAATATGCTATAGCAAATATCAGAAAATTCCACGAAACACAAAAACCCACTTCCATGAATTTTGATGAAATCCGTCCAGGCCTCTTTGCCGGTGAAAAATCAATTCCAATAGAATCTGCAGGACTGTATGTTCCAAGAGGCCGGGGAAGCTTTCCTTCTATGCTCTATATGCTTGCAGTACCGGCTGCTGTAGCTGGAGTTGAAAGAATTTGTGTGATAACTCCTCCCGGAGAAGATGGGCAGATTGATCCGGGATGTTTATATGCAGCGAAGCTCTGCGGAATTGATGAAATCTATCGTGTGGGAGGAGCCCATGGAATAGCAGCTCTGGCATATGGAACGGAGAGTATACAGGCAGTGCATAAGATAACAGGTCCAGGCTCTATGTACGTTACAGCTGCAAAACGTATTCTTAATGGAACTGTTGATGTTGGACTACCTGCAGGTCCAAGTGAATCAGTTATCCTTGCAGACAGTGATGCTGATCCATGGAAACTTGCTCTTGATCTTCTTGTAGAGGCAGAACATGGTTCAGATTCATCTGCCGTACTTGTTACGAATTCCAGAGATTTAGCAGAAAAAACAGCAAACTATATTGAGGAACTTATAGCAAATCTAACTGAACCACGTAAAACATTTGTTTCTGACGTATTTAAGGGATATGGTGCAATATTCCTTGTTGATACCATAGAGGATGGAGCAGAACTTGTTAATGCATTTGCCCCGGAGCACTTACAGTTAAAGACTAAGGAGCCCTTCTCTACCCTTTCACTAATTAAAAATGCAGGAGAAATATTACTGGGAGAAAATATTCCGTTCTCTGCTGCAAACTATGTTACCGGAGTAAACGCTGTACTACCTACTGGAGGGAACGCCAGAACCTGGTCTGCAGTCTCTGTAAGGGATTTTATTAAATACTCCTCAGTTGTATATGTTGATAAAAACGGATATGAAGATTTTAAGGATCATGTAATTACACTTTCAGATTACGAAGGATTTGTGACCCATGGAAATGCACTTAAACTGAGGGAGAAGCTGTAAATTGAGCAACGAATTCCATACAACAGATGATGCTTTCGATTTTATTGGTTCATTTATAAACTTCGAACGTTCAAAAAAACAAACTATTCGGGATTATCGCCTGGATCGAATGAAAGAACTGTTGAAACATTTTGGGAACCCCGAAAAATCATTCAAAATCATCCACCTGGCAGGCTCAAAAGGGAAGGGTTCAACTGGAATGTTCCTTGCATCTGCCCTTAATTCAGCAGGGAAAAAGGCAGGACTATACTCCTCTCCGCATATTAGTGATTACAGAGAACGGATTTCAATTGGGGGCATCTTTTTCGAAGACCAAATCTATATTGATACTGCCTCTGAGATAAAAAATGGCATAAAAACTTTTATTCTGGGTGATGAAACAGGAAGCAGCGAACCAACAACCTTTGAACTTCTTACACTAATGGCATTTATGATATTTAAGAAAACAGGATGCACATGGGCCATTATAGAAACAGGTATCGGAGGGCGTCTGGATGCTACGAATGTAGTTACTCCTGTCGCCTCAGTTATAACTCATATTGAAATGGAACATGCGGATATACTTGGGGACAGCATTGAAAAAATTGCTTCTGAAAAAGCAGGAATTATAAAGTTTGAAATACCTGTTTTTTCAGGAAAACAGATAGAGACATCTGCTGATGTTATTAGAGAGAAAGCACATACAATGAAGGCTCCTTTAATACTTCTTGATGATAAGATAAACAGTTTTGATATATCTGTAAGTGCTGGTGGTACAAAAGTTTCATTTATAATTGGTGATGATGAAAAAAATCATTTCAATCTAACAACAATTGGTGTTGTTCAGGCAGAAAATGCACTCCTGGCATGGCTGGTTCTACTGGAATTGTTACAACCTGATATGGATGCAAAAAAACTTCTAATAGAAGGAATTAACAAGGCTAAACTTCCGGGCAGATTTGAAATAGTATCAAAGAAGGGCGTACAATTTATCTTCGATGGGGCCCACACTCCAGTATCTATCAAGCGGCTATTGGAATCATGGAATGCTATTTTCAACAGAAAAGGAATACTTATCTTTGGATCTGTTGCTGACAAAAACCCTTCCGAAATGGCAAAATTATTGTCTCCGCATTTTGATAAAATTATCATTTCAACTCCCGGAACATTTAAGGAGAGTTACCCTGAAGATGTATATAAAATATTTAAAGAATACAGTAAAGATGTCTATCTGATTATGGATCCTGCAGATGCGTATAATGAAGCACTTATACTTTCCAAAGGAGAAATGCCTGTGCTTGTTACAGGATCCTTTTATATGGTGTCAGAAATTCGGAAGCTTATCCTGTAACAACCATTAACCATATAAATAATTGTTCACACTGAAGCAGCAGACTCAAATACCCTGTACTGGATAATAAAGGGGAACTACTGTGAACTATATAGACATCAATAGTGATGAATATCCATATCTGCTGCAGCAAATAAAAGATCCACCTCCTAAACTATTTTTCAAGGGAGATTGGGATCCGAATATTTTTAATGAAACTATAAGTGTTGTAGGATCACGCAGAATGACAAGGTATGGTGAAATAATTACCGACAGCCTTGTTTCTATGATTGCAGGAAAAGGAATAACTATTGTATCTGGATTCATGTATGGAATTGATGCGCAGGCTCATGATGCAGCTCTGAAAGCAGGTGGACGAACAATTGCTGTTATGCCATGCGGTATTGAGAGAATCCATCCTGAATATCAGACTGATTTACATGAAAGGATACTTACCAATAACGGGCTGGTTGTTTCTGAATACCCTGGAGACACTCCTCCGGCTCTGTGGACCTATCCCAGACGTAACCGAATTATAGCAGGGTTATCACCAATTCTGCTTGTTATTGAAGCAGGAGTAAAAAGCGGTGCATTAATTACTGCAAAAATTGCAAAAAACTATAATAAAAAGATATTTGCTGTTCCAGGCCCGCTTACAAGCACTGTTTCTATTGGGACTGCCCTTTTAATTAAAAATGGTGCCCAAATAGTAACAGGTGCAGAGGACCTCCTTTTTGAATTTGGGATAAAAGATAACACAGAGCTTTTTTCAAAAAAAGAACTATATGGATTAAATAAAACCCAACAGAAAATAATACAAATACTCTCGGGTGAGCCAATGGGAATTGATGATATAGCAAGATTCGCCGAAATACAGATCTCTGAAATAGGAGCAGATATTACAGTTCTTTCTATAAAAAAACATCTTACTTTAAATGAAGGTAAATACTACCTCATAAATGGAGCTCAAAATGCTATTTAAGGTCACCTCTGTTTCGTTCTCCGGGCTTACCACTATCAGGATAGATGTAGAAGTTAACATTGCAGATAAAGGACTACCAGCCTTTGATATTGTGGGTCTACCTAACAAAGCTGTAGCTGAAAGCAGGGAAAGAGTCAGGACAGCTCTGATAAACTCTAATCTAAAGTTTCCACTACGAAGAATTACAGTTAACCTGGCACCTGGAGATGTCCCTAAATACGGGGCATTTTATGATTTTCCCATTGCAGTGGGGATTCTATCTGATATTAAAGGATTTGATATTCCTGACAATTCTATTTTCTTTGGAGAACTATCCCTCGACGGTTCTCTGCGCCATACAAAAGGAGCGCTCCTGGCTGCACTTTTTGCAAAAGAAAATAATATGGCCTCTATCTTTGTGCCTGAGCAATCGGCAAATGAGGCTTCCGTTGTAAAAGGGATTGATGTCTATCCTGTTATGAATTTGAATCAGATAATTCAATATTTTGAATCAAAAATAGTTATCGAACCAACAATCTACCATGTACCGTCATCAGAAAATTGTGGAACAGTGGATTTTGATATGTCTGAGGTGATGGGACAGGAACAGGCAAAAAGAGCTTTGGAAATAGCAGCAGCCGGAGGACACAACGTACTGATGATTGGATCACCCGGATCAGGTAAAACTATGCTTGCAAGAGCACTGCCCGGTATTATGCCCTTCTTGAATGATGAGGAATCCCTGGAGGTAACAAAGATATATTCCAGTGCCGGTAATATACCCCCCGGAGGATCACTCATAGTAACAAGACCATTCAGATCTCCTCACCATATTATTTCCCAGGCTGGCCTTGTTGGCGGAGGCACCCATCCTCAACCGGGAGAGATAAGTCTTGCGCACAGGGGTGTGCTATTTTTAGATGAGTTTAATGAGTTTCCACGTTCTGTAATAGAAGCTTTAAGACAACCCATTGAAGATGGAAAACTTACTATATCCAGAAGCCTCGAAAGGGTTACATATCCATCCAGGTTTATGCTTGTCGCAGCTGCAAATCCATGTCCATGTGGTTACCTGAACGATGAAACAAAGAAATGCACCTGTACAAAAAGGGAGATTATACGCTACCGTAAAAAGTTGTCAGGACCAATTCTGGACAGAATAGACCTCCATGTGGATGTTCCTGTTGTGGATATAAAAAAACTTGCCAAAGGATTTAACAATTCCAATAATAATGAAACATCTTATATGATTAGAAACAGAATAGCAAAAGCGAGAGCTATACAGCAGAAACGCTTTGCCAGTGAAATAATCCATACTAATGCTGAAATGAAGAATAAGTTAATTAGAAAATTTGTATCACTGGACTCTGGTTCAAAATTAATACTGATGGATGCAGCCAGAGTTTTTCAATTATCTGCCAGGTCATATCTAAAGATAATTAAACTTGCAAGAACAATTGCAGATCTGGAACAAACGGATAGTGTTGAAGAAAAACATATTGCAGAAGCATTACAGTACAGACCGGGGAGCATAGAATGACAGAAAATGATCAGATAAAAAGTTCCGGAAAGAAGATAGAGCTTGGAAGGAAGGGAGAAGATATAGCTGCAGCCTTTTTAAAAGATGAAGGATATCAGATATTAAAACGAAATCACATGATTGGCCATTCTGATATTGATATTTTAGCAAAAAAAGATGAATTTCTTGTTTTTATAGAAGTACGGACAAAGTCCAAAGGGGACAGAGGTATGCCTGAAGATACTCTGACAGCTAAAAAATTAAGACGTATGAAAAATACAGCGGAACTATACATTGCCTTTAATCATTATGGTGGATTGGCCAGGCTTGATGCTGTTTGTATTATTTTAGATGATTTAGACAGGATAAAACATCTTGAACACTACGAGGGGGTTGGCTGACCTGGTAAAGAATATTATTGACAACAGACCAGTTGACCAGTATATTATAAACATGAAGGCAATTGGTATTTTTGAAGTAAAAACTAAAATCTCAGAAATATGTGAAACAGTTAAAGAAACCCGCGAACCGGTACTTATAACAAAAAGAGGCATACCTATGGTAAGAATTATCCCAATAGAAAACCCTGAAAAAGAATCAAATATCTGGAATCTACGAAAGAAGTTTATCGATAATAATGGATTGTTTACTGAAGAACTGCCTCTGCCATCCAGAAAAGCAGACATATTGATCAATCCATTGGATGATTAATATGGCATTAACTCATCTTCTTGATACATCCGTTTATTCGCAGCCTATAAAAAAGAAGCCTTTATGGACAGTGACAGACCACTGGAAATCAATTGGTGACCAGAATCTCTGTATATCTATTTTTTGTGAAACTGAAATCCTTCAAGGTCTTGAAATGAAAAAATCTACTAATCTTTGGAATGCCTACAATTCAATATTAAAAGATTCTTTACCTATAATTAATTTCACAATGGAAGCAGTGAAAGTGTATGCAAAAATACAAGCTGACTGTGCAAGAACAGGAAAGACACGTCCAGTCTTTGATCTTCTAATTGCATCAACTGCTATCGCTAACAATCTTATTCTTGCAACTTGTAACTACAAGGATTTTATAGATATCCCAGGTTTAAAAACTGAAGACTGGCTGAATTCGTAAAATCAAATTTTTATTATTAATTATCTATTTAATACTCCTATAACTAATAACCGAATCTTCCAGTATAAATATTGTCTTCTTCCTGGACCTTACCAGTTCAAGCTCAGCTTCAGCAATTCGCAGTAGAGTATTTTCTTTAACACCGGTAAGAACTATTATCTCACTTTTATCCTCAGTAAAAGATTTCTCAAAATACCTGCTTTTCTTTTCCTGTATAAAATTTTGTTTTTCTAATAGTTCCTTTTTTTTCTCTTTCAGAAGAGTAGATTTTTTTAAAGAAGGCTGCTTATTATCAGCTAATTGAATCTGTATACTGGCAAGAATATTCTGTACTTTCTTTTCCATCTCAAGATATTTACTATAAGCATCATATACATTTTTTCTTACACCAACCCAAAGCATACTATCCTCTGCTGTATGAGATCCCACCTGATTAGCCGTTATAGATTTCAGAGCACAAATTTGGCTCCCTATAATTTTTCCATTCTTTTTCTGCTTTCCAACTATTATTTCATTTAGTGAAACAATGGAAGAAAGGAGTATATGGCTTTCTACCAAAATACTTTGGGCTGAAAACATAGAACAATTTTCAGCAAATTTTATTATAATATCATTTTTTGCTTTTATTGAACCCTTTTTCCTGCCGTTCATTCCACCGGAAATAATAACACTTCCACCGCTTTTTATTGAGCATGCCCCTACAGAACCCTTCACATGAATATCTCCGGTTGCCTGAACTATAAAACCATCTGTAATAGAATCTTTTACTATAACAGATCCGTCAAAGTTTATATTTCCTGTTGTATAATCAACAGTCTTTGTTTCAAATACAGGAATGATGGTAATTTTGTTTTTCTCTTTTTGTACAAGACCGGATGAAGCTGCAATTAAAGAGATATATTGTTTTCCCTCTTCTTCTATCTCTTTCTGTTCAAAATGATCCATCCAGTCCAGATCAAGTGATACGCCGTCCTCTGCAGCTATACTGTTCCCGAAGACATCAACTCCCTCTTTTTCACCTTTAGTTGCAGATCTAAGCATACCTGCCATCTCCCCTTTCCGGATAAAAGGCAGAGTTTTTCCTTCCTTGTAATTCACTACGCCTGATTCATCTACTTTTGGAACGTAAATATACTCAATGTTTACATACCAATTGATATCTTCATCCTGTCCATGAACAGGTGGAATCCCAAGAGCTATAACAAGCTCCCTCTTTCCAGCATTATTCTCTTCATTTAATTCAGTTATAAGCTGTTCTATATCTTCAAGCGGGATTGCACCAACAATACCCCGTTCTTTGATCAGCTTCTGTACCATGAGGAAGTTTAGAGGCGTACCTCCCTGTGGCCCATGAAGATGAAGAGTACAGGTCAGCTTGTCATTGGAAATTTCCAACATAACTCTGCTGTTTACAATTTCAACAAGATCAATTATTGAATTTTTAAGGAAAAAGGCTCTTCCATCACACTCAGCCTTGTACTCTACTTTCGTAGGAGATACCACCTCTTTTACATTTCTGCTTACAGTGACCGAAGGGGTCTTATATACTTTTTTGTTATTCTCACTCCATATTTTTTTCCCGTTTACAGCTACACCTTCTTTTCCTTTCTGTCCGGGTATAACAGTAACCAGCACATCATTGAACTTAACAGAGTATCCTGTAACTTTCGCTTTAACTTTAACCAGCTTTTTCATCTCTATTTCAGTTTCACCAACAAATTGTTCAGATAAGATAATTTGGCCGTCACTACCGAAATTTTCAGTCTCCCCCTGAGCAATAAGTACTCCATTCATACTTCCCGGCTTTTCATTCAGGGTCGCGGTTATATCGTCCAGATCATCATTTAGAATTCCTTTCATAACACCTGAATTTTTTAAAACCCTCTGCAGTAAAGATGTGGTTATTTTTCCACTCAAGGCAGGACTTACTGTTATAGATAGATAGGCCTGCATCTCGTTATCAGTAATTCGAACAGATGTACTTTTTAAAATCTCAGTTAGATAGTCAGAAAAGATCCTGAATTTTAATTCCGCGTCTTTCGATTTCATGAAATTCCATATTTTTTGATCAATATCCTTCTTTGACATCGAAAAGGCAAATTTCTTCTTTTCAAGTTCCGCAAAAATCGTCTGACTGGAAACAATTTGGGAATTTGCTCTTTTTCGGAAGATCGTGATAATTGCTATATGATTATCTTCAAAAAATGATAGTTTAAAATTATCTGTTTCCAAAACAGCTCCTACAGATATTAATCTAGATATGAATTAGGTGTTATAGATTACAGTAAATCTAATCTTATTGTCAATTTCACAGAGAGTGATCAGGAGACATGTATAAAGATTTATTTTATCTCTTTTTTTATTTCAATCCTCCAGATACTACCTTTGCACCACTTCGAAGCCTCTAAGGCGATTCAGGGCAAAGGCTAATTCAAATGGACGGAATTCGGCAAAATAACCTGATATTTGATCACTCAGGACATCGAGGCCAAGTGCATCAATATCCTTCATGACCAGATCAATGATTTCTTTTAAGGAAGATTTTTGGTCCATATACTTTCGGGCATAGTCCAGAGCATATCCCAGGGCTTTTGTTTGAGACAGCTCAATCAATTGTTCCATGTCTGTCAAATCTATAATGCTTTCTCCAAAATTCAAGCGGTGAATTTCCTTTGCATAGATCCTCTTTTTCCCATATTCATTACAGGGATTAATACTTTTG
>CBDVAD010000055.1:0-12759 GCA_965371875.1 uncultured bacterium | reverse complement strand
TACGAAAGATTATGTTGGAAAAGGAAGGTTTATGGATATATTCAGCGGGACATTGCTCATATTGGCAGGAGGAAGTCTCCTTGCTCTGGGTTATGCAGTAATAAAAACAAAGTGGATTTTTAAACAGCCTGTAGAAAGCGCAAGGCTAAAAAAAATAGGCGGTTTTGTTGCTGATGGAGCAATGGCGTTTATGGTACGGGAATATAAGGTTTTAATACCTTTTGTCCTCTTTGTTGCAGCATTCCTTGCCATTGCCAATAAGGGTGCTTTGAGATATCAGGCTTTAGCCTTTGTAGTAGGTGCGTCTGCTTCGGCTCTTGCGGGATTCATAGGAATGAAGGTTGCTACTGCTGCTAATTCAAGAACAACGCATGCAGCACAAGGTGGCTTAATTCCTGCTCTTAAGGTTGCATTTACCGGTGGAAGTGTTATGGGAATGAGCGTTGTCGGGTTGGCCACCCTGGGTTTTCTTATTCTCCTTTTTCTTGGGAAGCTGATGTTTGGTTCTTCTGTAGGAGTTCTTTCAGATCAGGTTCTTCCAATTATTACGGGATTCAGTCTTGGGGCAAGTTCCATGGCTCTGTTTGCCAGGGTCGGTGGTGGTATTTTTACCAAAGCTGCCGATGTTGGCGCAGACCTTGTTGGAAAGGTTGAGGCGGGAATCCCTGAAGATGATCCCCGGAATCCAGCCACAATTGCAGACAACGTTGGTGATAATGTCGGAGATGTTGCGGGAATGGGAGCTGACCTTTTTGAATCTTATGTTGGTTCGATAATTGGTGCAATGGTTCTAGGAATCAGTATTGCAGCCAGTGATACCTATAGGTTGAAGCTGGTAGTTTTTCCTCTTCTTCTTGCAGTTGCCGGTATAGTTGCTGCCATGATTGGTATAAGTCTTGTCCGTGTAAAAGAAGGAAAGTCGCCTCAGGCAGCACTTAACAAAGGTACCTTTGGAGCTGCTGGTATTGCAGCAGTATTTTCCTTTCTTATAAGTTACTTTTTTCTGGGTGAAAGTGCTGATAACGGTGGTATAGGATACTTAAGTATATTTATTTCTTCTGTTCTGGGTATGGCAGCTGGTACCTTAATTGGGATGATAACAGAATACTATACCGGAACAGGTACAAAACCTGTAAATAAAATTGTTAAATCCTGTGAAACAGGTCCTGCAACAACTCTTATAACAGGAATGGGTGTTGGTATGGCCTCGGCATTCCCACCTATTATCATAATAGTAGCAGCTATCCTTTCCAGTTTTGCTTTTGCCGGTCTTTATGGGATTGCAATTGCTGCTCTGGGTATGCTGATGACTCTGGGGGTCCAGCTTGCTGTTGATGCCTATGGCCCTATTGCAGATAATGCCGGTGGTCTTGCAGAGATGTCGGAATTTCCACCAGAGGTAAGAAAGATTACAGATGAGCTTGATGCAGTAGGTAACACTACAGCAGCAATTGGAAAGGGTTTTGCTATTGGTTCTGCCGCCCTTACTTCCATAATTCTGTTTTCCGCTTTCAGACAGCAGGTTGGTGTAGGAATTATAGACTTAATGAATCCGTTGGTTATTTCCGGAGTTCTGCTTGGGGCAGTTTTACCATATCTGTTTTCGTCTATGGCAATGAATGCAGTGGGTGAAGCTGCATTTGCAATGATAGAAGAAGTGCGTAGACAGTTCAGGGAAAAACCGGGTATTCTGGATGAAACAGAAGAACCTGATTACAAGAGATGTGTTGATATATCCACATCTGCTGCATTAAAAGGGATGATACTTCCCGGCGTTGTTGCAGTGGTTACTCCTGTGCTGGTTGGATTCCTCGGCGGCCCCAAAATGCTTGCAGGAACTCTGATAGGAGTTACCGCTTCCGGGGTTGTTCTTGCCATTTTCATGTCAAATGCAGGTGGGGCCTGGGATAATGCAAAGAAAATGATTGAGGGTGGTGCCAGTCAGGGTAAGGGCTCTGAGGCCCATAAGGCTGCTGTTGTCGGTGATACTGTAGGTGATCCATTTAAAGATACTGCAGGACCATCATTAAATATTCTGATAAAATTAATGGCAATTATCTCTTTGGTAATTGCTCCAATGCTTAAAAACTTCTGGGGGTTATAAAATTATATGGAATATAAAAATAGATTATATATGGTTCTTTATCCAAATCAGTCGTTAATTGCTTCTCATTACGATCCGGAGATGTTTGCAAGACATTATACTTCCGGTTCCAGCAGACATTATTCGGGTAAGGTTATTTTTGCAGAAGTAGATATAGATTACAGGAATGATTTTTTTGATATTGAAAATGTTCTTAAAGATCTTAAATCTCATTCAGATGGAAGACCAAAGGCTACAAAATTTATTGCTTCCTATAGAGTTCTTGAACATGTTGATTTATCTGCTTTAGGAAAGCTTTATCTTTCAACAGAGGAAGGTCATTGTATTGGGCTTGAAAAGGGTGGGTGCAAGGATCATCAGGAAGGATTTATTCGGGTATATGCCGAAATTGCTCCTATGCATATGCTTGTAATGTCCAGATTAACACCACCGGATTTTGGTAAGAGAATTACTGATCCGACTAATAACAAGAGCGCTCCTGCTCAATTTTTTACACAGCTTGATTTCAATCCAGTTGAATTTATTGAAGAGTTTGAAAAAAATCCTTTTAAACCATCTCCAATCCCATCCATGCATCCCTCTACTATCAGAGATGGTTTTCATGAGCTAATGACTCATCCAAATAAAAAGACAAAAGGAATGGCCCTGGACAGTAATATGGACTCTATTTCCTATCGTCTTATAAGGAATGGATTTACATTTGCATCAAAAGGTGAATGTCTGTTTTATCCTATTCCAAGTTACAGTGAGATTGAAGCTGCAAACTTTAAGTTCTGGCGTACAATGTAAAATATATCGGGCCAGATAAATTATGCCCCTGCATGTATCAACCGCTGATCTTCTGAAAGATCAGCGGTTTTCTTTTTCCAGAGATTTGAAAATTATTATAATGAAGACACTGATTGCTCCAAGAATGGCAGAATAAAAATGGGCAGTTTCGGTTTTTCCACTTACAACAGAATCCCAAATTGCCAGGGGAACGGTTCTTGTTACCCCTTCAATATTACCCGCCACCATCATTGTTATTCCGAATTCACCCAGTCCTCTAAGGAATCCTAAAAGCAGTCCGCCCAGTACACCGTTCCTGGATAGCGGCAGTAAGATGAAGGTAAATATCTGCCATCTGGAAGCCCCTGTTATTTCTGCAGCAGATATAATTGTTCCATCTATTGAGTCAAGAAAGCTTTTTATAGATTTATAGATGAAAGGAAGTCCAGCCAGTGTTGCTGCTGTTACAGCTGCTGCAGGGGAAAACATAAATGGCTGACCAAAAAGATTGCCGTAGAGTTTTCCCGGCAGGCTGTTTTTTCCCATAATCTGCAGGAGATAAAATCCCAGGATAGTTGGAGGTATGAAAATTGGTATAGTTACCATGAATTCGACTATTACCGAGAATAGTTTTGATCTGGAAGAGACTATCCATACAAGTATTATACTTATTAGAAATGCGAAAAGTGTTGCAAGAGAAACTGTCCTTAGACTGATTATTATAGCCATCAGGATTTGTCGGTCAGAAAACCATAGTCGGAAAGTATATTTTTTGATGTACCGGAAGCAAGAAATGAATGAAATAATTTAGCATTGGAATTTGATTCTCCTTTGAATGTAAGGAGAGCAGGGTATGTTATTTCGAGGTTTCCGATTGCGGGGTATTCTTTGTGGATATAAATATTTGAATTTAAACGTGCATCAGATTTGTAAATAAAGGCATAATCAACATCTCCTGATTCAAGCCATCCGACAACCTGACGGACTGAGTTTCCCTTAATAAATTTTGTGGAATATTTTGTAAACAATCCTGCTTTTAAAAGCAGATTTTTTGTATACAAACCGGCAGCTACATAATCAGGATTACCTATACCTATTTTATTGCTTGTTTCAATGATATCCCTGAGATTCTTATGGGGCCCTTTTAGTAATTGATCTTCAAATCCTGCAAGAACAAGAATATTGCGGCACAGGATATTTATTGATTCAATTCTTGCAATATTTTTACTGATCAGCCTGTTTGCATCCCTTTCATCGGCTGAAAGAAGAATATCAACAGGAGCACCATTTTCAATTTGGGTAGCCAGATAGCCTGAACCCCCAAATGATACTTTGATTGTAATATCGGGATGGAGTGAATTGAATTTGTCAATAATTTCTTCTATTGCTACAGATAGACTTGAGGCTGCAGAGACTAATACGGCTTTTTGTATTTCAGCTTTTTGTTCAGAAGTCGCACGTATTGTCAAGGTTGCAGTTATCAGCAGGACCAGAGATATAAAAAATAGTTTTTTAGTGGGCACTACCATTATATATTTATATATATAATGGTAGTTTGTTGTCAAGTAATACTATTTTCATTTAGTAAAATTATATTGAAAGGCTTCTGAATATAAGGAGTTTAAACAAGAATCAGTTTGATTTCATGAGTACTGCAATAATTTATGTACTCTTCAGGTATGCCTTTATCGCTGATAATTACATCAAAATCAGTGAGTTCTGCAAAGAGAGTACTTTCCACTTTGTTGAATTTTGATGAATCTACGAGTAAAATCCTTTTATCTGCCGATTTCATCATTTCAATTTTTGTTTTTAGTTCGTATTCGTTGGAACAGCTTACACCTATTTCCAGGCTGACACCGCTAGCGGATATAAATGTACTTGTTGCAGGATGGCTGGTTATTAGTTTTATACCTTCCTTGCTTTCAAACATCAGTGTATTTGTGTGGAAATACCCGCCAGGAAAGATAATACTAGTCTTTTCCAGTTTTGAGACATGAACCAGACTGTTCAGTGTAAAGCATATTACAGTAATGTTGATATAGTCCGGAAGAGACCTTGCAAAGTATTCCATGGTGGAACCTGTATCCAGGCTAACTGTATCTCCACTTTTTATGAGTGCTGCTGCTTTTGTGGCAATATTCTTTTTTTCCTGATTCATCTGTTTATTTGCAAATGAGAGAGAGTAAGGATCCTGTCTTCTCTGCTTATTATCTCTAAGGATAACTCCACCATGGAAGATATCAACCAGATCACGTTCTTTCAGCACTTCCACATCTCTGCGTATAGTCATATGTGAGACATCCATGACAGATGCAAGATTATTTACAGTGGTCGGGTTTGATAATCTCAGCATTTTGATAATTCGTTTAAGTCTTTTTTCCTGTCTGGAAAGCATAGTCAGATATCCCCTTTTACTTCGCCCTTAAAGGATCGGGTGGAGTGTTAAAAAATTAACACACAGTGCCTTATATTGCAAGGAACTAATAAAAGTATTTTTACCCTTGACAACCCTCATCCTGAGCGTATAATTATATACTAAATGTTAAAATTATAACATTTCTATTGGCTGGTCGGAAGCAAGCTTACCTGGTCGCAACTTCGTTGCTGCTCGGTGATGCATCCTTCCTGCTCGCCATGCAACCTAGGAGGAAATATGGCAGATAAACAAAGTAGTGCATTGGGGATGATAGAGACACGTGGCTTTGCCGCAATGGTTGAAGCAGCAGATGCAATGGTCAAGGCCGCTAAGGTAGAATTGAAAGGACATGAAGAGACAGGTGGCGGGTATGTAACAGCCATAATCAGAGGTGATGTTGCAGCAGTAAGAGCAGCACTTGATGCTGGTAGTAAAGCGGCAGGAAGAGTAGGTGAAGTTGTTTCAGTACATCTTATACCACGACCCGATACTTCTATAGACAGTGCACTGCCCCTGAATGAATCCGGAGCAGAATAATGAATGAAATTGATCTAAGAACGTACAATTTTATAGATTCTCTTCAGCTTCAGATGGCTTCATATATGTGTACAATATCCAGAGGATACTTTCCTGTGGGTGGTCAGTCCTGTGCAATAGTAGAGATAGCTCCTGGTATTGAGATTAACCGTCTTACAGATATTGCTCTGAAATCGACTGGTGTTGTTCCTGGTATACAGGTTGTAGAGAGATCTTTTGGTCTTCTGGAAGTACATTCTGACAGCCAGGGTGATACAAGACAGGCTGGAGAAGCAATTCTGAAAGAGCTGAATCTTACAGAAAAGGACCGGATGAAACCAAAGATTATGACAAGTCAGCTTATTAAAAACATTGCAGATTATCATGCACAGCTGATAAACAAGATCAGGTTTGGGAATATGGTACTTCGGGGGGATACTCTGTTTGTTCTGGAACTGGAGCCTGCCGGTTATGCATTCTATGCTGCCAATGAGGCAGAAAAGGCTGCAAACATCAATATTATCAATGTAACCGGGTATGGAAAATTTGGAAGAATTTATATAGCAGGAAAGGAATCTGAAGTACTTGTCGCCAAGGAAACAGTGGAATCAAAACTGGCTGATATAACCGGAAGAACCATATGAGGCAGTTAGGTTATATCATTGTTCACAATTTAATGTATTTAATATACTGTTTGATCTAAACTATCAGCACTTGTAACTAAAAACTAAGCCTCGATTCAGGGGGTAGAGGCCGAGTACGACCTCCAGTCAGTGGGATTATTATTAGGGTTCGACTGACTCAAGTTTATGGATAGACTGAATTAATCAGTAATTTTATGTAGATACGCGATTTATCGCGCTATAAGGAGAAATAGATGGCAATTACAGATAATGCCCTTGGTATGATAGAAACAAAGGGATTTACAGCAATGGTAGAGGCTTCTGATGCAATGACAAAAGCAGCGAATGTAGATTTTATTGGATCAAAGAAAATAGGTGGTGGTTATATTACAGCCATTGTCAGAGGTGATGTAGCAGCAGTAAAAGCTGCACTTGATGCAGGGAGCAGGGCAGCTGAAAGAGTTGGTGAAGTGATTTCTGTGCATATTATCCCGCGGCCCCACGAGAGCGTGGATGCAACTTTTCCTCTTGGCAGAACTAAGGGTAAAAAATAGATGGTACTTGCAAGAGTTGCGGGCTCAGTCGTTTCGACTATTAAAGAACCCCGGCTTGAGGGGATAAAATTTCTTCTTCTCGAAAAGATAGATGTAAACACTCTTAAGGGAAAGAATGATTTTGTTGTAGCCATGGATGCAGTGGGAGCCGGAGAAGGTGAAATTGTTTTTTTTGTTGGCGGAAGCAGCAGCAGGCAGACTGAAATAACTAACGGTAAACCAAGTGATGCTACTATAATCGCCATTGTAGATAGTTTTGATATTAAGGGTAAGCTGGTTTATTCAAAAAGTGAACCGGGAAAGGGAGCAGACAGGTGATTCTAGCCAGAGTTTCAGGCAGCATTGTTGCATCGGTCAGAGCTGATAATATTGAAGGCCCGGTCTACTATATTGTGGAGCCATGTACGCCTTCAGGAACTGTATGTGCCTCGGGTATTGTTGTTCTGGATCTTGTAGGTGCTGCACCGGACGAGTTTGTTCTTGTATCTCAGGGGAGCTCTACAAGGCAGACGGATGTTACAAAAGATAAACCTGTTGATGCTGTTATCATGGGAATAGTGGATATTGTTGAAGAGGATGGAAAGGTGGTATTCAGAAAATGAATGTTGACGTAATTGGGATCCTTGAACTTTCCAGTATTGCAGAGGGGTTTATGACTCTGGATACAGTGGTAAAAGAATCCCCTGTAACCATCCTCAAGGCAGAGGTTATCAATCCGGGGAAGTTTCTGATTATGATTACAGGAGATGTTGCTTCTGTAGAAACAGCCATGGATGCAGGTATTAACACTGCCGCTAAGAGTATTATTGACCATATCTTTCTGACAAATCTGGATAGTCGGATTATCCCTGCAATCAAGAGCTGCAGGGCTCCCGAAGAATGGGATGCAATAGGTTTACTTGAAACCAACTCTGTAGCAGCAGCTGTAGAGGCTGCAGATATATGTGTAAAAGAAGCGGATATTCATATAGTGGGGATTGTTACCGGAAATGAAGCAGGGGGGAAGGCCCTGTTGAAAATAAGCGGTGCAATTGGAGATATTGATACTGCAATGAGTTCGGCTGTAGCTGTAGTTAGTGAGAAAGGGCAGCTCTGCCGGGATATAATTATACCTGGTCCTCACGGTGATATTAAGGGGTTTGTTTGTGGAGATTGATGAGAATGCTATTCGAGATATAGTTGCAAATATTCTAAAGGAACATACTGGTGGTACAAATAGTCTGGCGACTATTCCTGGTGTTTTTACTGATATAAACAAGGCCATCTATGAAGCCAGGAAGGCACATAAGATCTTTATGGAGACTTCTCTGGAAACCAGAAGAGCCATGATTAAAGCAATGCGTGAAGTTGCAGAAAATAATGCTGAACAGTTTGCCCGTCTTGCTGTGGATGAAACAGGTATGGGCCGTTATGAAGACAAGATAAAAAAGAATTTACTGGCTGCAAGGATGACTCCGGGTGTGGAAGATCTTCAACCCATGAGTTTTTCTGATGATCATGGACTGACTATAACTGAGCGGGCTCCATATGGAGTTATAGGAGCCATTGCTCCCAGTACAAATCCTACGGAAACAATTCTGAACAATTCGATCAGCATGGTTTCGGCAGGAAATACTGTTGTTTTTAACTCACATCCCGGAGCAAAAGAGGTCTCTGTTTTAGCAGTTGGTCTGCTTAATGAGGCTATATTGAAAGCCGGAGGACCTGCAAATATAATCGTTACAGTTAAAGATCCAACAATTGAATCGGCAAAAGAGCTGATGACCCATCCCATGATAGATCTTCTAACAGTAACAGGCGGCCCGGCTGTGGTAGGACAGGCCATGCAGTCTACTAAAAAGGTTATTGCTGCCGGTCCTGGAAACCCTCCGGCAGTAGTCGATGAAACTGCAGATATTGAAAAAGCTGCAAAAGATATTGTAGCTGGTACAAGTTTTGATAACAATATTGTATGTATCTGTGAAAAAGAGATAATAGTTGTAAGATCTGTTGCTGACAAACTTAAGACCGAGATGAAAAAGAATGGAGCATTTGAGCTCAGTGGGGATCAGATAAAAGCCGTAACAGATATGGTAATCGACAGACCCGGAAGAAAAGGGGATGAAGGCGCCATTCAAAAGAAGTATGTTGGAAAAAATGCGAGTGTAATTGCAGCAGCAGCCGGGATTACTGTTCCGGAAGATACCAGAATACTTCTCTGCGAGGTGGATAAATCTCATCCACTTGTATGGACCGAGCAGCTTATGCCTGTAATTCCTCTGGTCAGGGTTGATAATGTAGATGATGCAATAGATTTTGCTGTTGAATGTGAACATGGCTTTCGTCATTCAGCATCTATGCACTCAGTAAACATAACAAAACTCTCTAAAATGGCAAGGGTAATTAACTGTTCACTATTTGTAAAAAATGGTTCCAACTTCAATGGAATGGGCTTTGGGGGTGCAGGATACACATCCTTTACAATTGCAAGTCCTACGGGAGAAGGTTTCACCAGAGCAAGAACTTTTACACGGGAACGGCGATGCGCCATTATTGATAGTTTTAGAATAGTGTAAAGATATATATAAGGATTATAATGTGAAGATAGGAAGGGTTACAGGTACGGATGTGAGTACCATAAAGCTGGAATCTCTGGAAGGAATAAAGCTTTTGTTAGTACAACCCATTGATGATAAAATGGAGAATAGTGGAGATGTTCTTGTTGCCTGTGATACAGTTCAGGCTGGTACAGGAGATCTGGTAATCTATGAGGGAGGCCGGGAAGCTGCTCTTTCTCTGGATAACTGGTATAACCCTGCAGATGCTGCTGTAATAGGAATAATTGATCAGCTTGATCAGGTGGGAAAATGACACTTGCCAGAGTAACAGGAACAGTTGTATCGACTGCGAAAATTAAAGATCTTGAAGGATTAAAACTAATGATTGTTCGTCAAATTAGTCCTCTGGGTGTGCTGATTGGAAAACATATTGTTGCTGTGGATACCGTTCAGGCAGGTATTGGGGATGATGTTCTTATAATTGATGAAGGTGGTTCTGCCGGAATAATGCTGGATATGTCTTCACAGGCAATAAGAACAGTAATTGCAGCAATTGTCGACAGGATAGATATTGTAAAAGAGGAAAAAAATGTACACTGAAGAAAACTTCAAAGAAAATAATCAGACAGATAATGTTTCAAGAGTTGCTATTGGATCTGATCATGGTGGATTTATTTCAAAAGAGATATTAAAGAAATATCTGGAGGTTCTGGGGTACAAGATAGTTGATCTTGGAACCTACTCGGATGAGAGTGTTGATTATCCTGACTTTGCAGTTAAAGTTGCACAAAGTGTTGCCAGGGGAGAAACTGACCGGGGAATAATGATAGACGGTGCAGGGATTGGGTCTTCCATGGTCTGCAACAAAGTTCGTGGTATTCGGGCTGCACTGTGTTATGATATTAAGACAATAAAAAATAGTCGCCTTCATAATAATGCAAATGTTCTGACTCTTGGAGGCCCATTACATAGTCCTGATGAATTATGCGAGATGTCCAAAGTTTGGCTTCAGACCAGATTTGAAGGCGGCAGACACTGGACAAGAATTAACAAGATGATGGCTGTAGAACGAGGTGGAAGGTAAAATTATGGATGAAAAAGAATTAATAGACAGAATTACAAAAGAAATAGTTGAGAAGCTGAAAGGTGAAAAGGCTATAAGCAGTGTGGCAGTGCCTGTGAATGCGGTTATACCGGAGAACAGTAATTCTGTTCTAATTCCTTCTGATGTGGCTCAATATATCGATCATACCCTGCTTAAACCTGAGGCTACAGCCCCTGAGATAGATACCCTATGTGCTGAAGCAGGAGAGAATAAGTTTTATTCTGTTTGTGTTAATACCACCTGGGTTTCCAGATGTGCAAAGAACCTTCGGGGTACAGGCGTTAAGGTCTGTGCTGTTGTAGGTTTTCCTCTGGGTGCAATGAGTGGCCGTGCCAAGGGTTTTGAAACCCGTAATGCAATTGAAGAAGGTGCTTCAGAAATTGACATGGTTATGAATATTGGTGCACTTAAATCAAGGGATCTTAAACTTGTAGAAGAGGATATTCGCTGGGTAAGAAGAGCCTGCGGCCAGCGTGTAATTTTGAAAGTTATTATAGAGACAGCACTCCTCACCGATGAAGAGATAGTCCTTGCATCAGAGATTGTAAAAAAGGCCGAGGCCGATTTTGTAAAAACCTCTACAGGATTTTCAAAGCATGGTGCTACTGTTCAGCATATTGCCTTGATGAGACGAACTGTCGGGC
Source organism: uncultured bacterium (assembly GCA_965371875.1). GTDB lineage: Bacteria > Spirochaetota > Spirochaetia > B11-G9 > B11-G9 > JAJRQE01. Next base: position 1,489 of record CBDVAD010000055.1, on the reverse strand, counting down.
CGAAAATGGGTGTCAAAGCGGCTGGTGGTGTAAGAACCTTTGATGATGCAGTTGCCATGATAAATGCCGGTGCAACCAGACTTGGAACAAGCGGTGGAATAAAGATTATTAAGGGTGAGACAATAGAGTCCGGTTACTAACAGTTAACAGTGATCAGATAACAGTGATCAGAATTGCCAACTGCTAATCTGACAGGGGTAGAAGGAGAATTTAAATGAGAGCAACCATAATTGTTATAGATAGTTTCGGAATAGGAGAACTTCCTGATGCAGAAAAATATGGAGATAAAGGATCAAACACAGCTCTCCATATATCAGAAGCTGTAAAAGGAGATAAATGGCCTGTTCTTAAAAAACTGGGTCTGGGAAATGCCTCCATGCTCCTTGATAATGAACTGAATGGTTGTGAATCTATAGAAAGTCCCATGGGAAGCTACGGTGTAATGAAGGAAAAATCTCCTGGTAAGGACACAACTACCGGTCACTGGGAACTTGCAGGACTGGAACTTACAGAAGCCTTTACAACTTTTCCTCCCGATTACCCCTCTTTTCCTGAAAAATTGTTAAATGACTTTATCAGCGAAACAGGAAGAGGTGTTTTGGGTAATAAGGCAGCTTCCGGTACTGCAATAATAGATGAGCTTGGAAAAGAGCATATGGAAACCGGTAAGGTCATTGTTTATACATCAGGGGATTCAGTTTTTCAAATTGCAGCCCATGAGGATATAGTTCCACTGGATGAGCTCTACGATATGTGTGTAAAGGCAAGGGCTTTATGTGATCCTTATACTGTAGGAAGGATTATCGCCAGACCTTTTGTTGGTGAGCCTGGTAATTTTACAAGAACAAAAAACAGAAAAGATTTTTCTATCCAATATGATGGTGAAAGCCTCTTTGATTTCCTTAAGAAGAACGGTGTAAATACTGTAGGAGTAGGTAAAATTGGTGATATCTTTGTAGAAAGGGGAATCAATGATTCCTGGCATGACAAGGGAAATACCGCATGTATAAAGCGTACCGAAGAACTTTTGAGCAAGCCGGCCCAGGGGAATGAGTTTATATTTGTTAATTATGTAGATACTGATATGCATTTTGGTCATCGTAGAGATCCGGTCGGCTACTGCAAGGCTGTTGAAGAAGTTGATGAGCATCTTGGAAGGTTGCTGGAAATATCAGGTGAGGATGACCTTCTGATTATTACCGCAGATCATGGTTGTGACCCAACATTCAAGGGGACAGATCATACAAGAGAACATGTTCCTCTCCTTGTTTATAGAAAAGGTGCCAAACCTGTAAGTCTTGGAATTCGGGATCAGTTTTCTGATGTTTCTGCAACTATCACTGAGTTTCTGGGTGTAAAGGGATTTTTGAAGGGAGTTTCATTCCTGAGTCAGTGAACAGTTAGCAGTAAACAGTGATCAGTAAAAAGATTTGCTAACTGATAACTGATAATAATTCATTTTTGGTTGACTATGCAAGCTGGTGATATT
>CBDVAD010000054.1:0-12777 GCA_965371875.1 uncultured bacterium | reverse complement strand
AATGGGTACAGAGTAATCCGGATGGTGTTGTTTCTCTTCCTACAGGAAAGACTCCTGAATTTTTTATCAAGGAAACAAAAAGGTTTTTAGATAACTGGAATAAAAAGGATATTAAGAAAGAGCTTGAAGACGGAGGTATTGATCCTGCAGTTAAACCTGAAATGGGTGGTCTTTACTTTGTACAGATAGATGAATTTTATCCAATCAGCCCGAAACAGCACAACAGCTTCTATAACTATGTAAACAACTATTATATAAAAGATTTAGGTCTGGATCCTGGTAAAGCTCTTCTAATTAATTGTGATGAAATATGGTTACCGGTCGATATGACACTGGAGACTGTATGGGAAGGAAAAGCAGTTGTTCTTAGTCTTCGATACAGGGCACCTGTAACTCCAAAAGAGGAAGTACAGAAGGATGTTCTTTATCGGATTGATCAGTGGTGTGTTGAGTATGAAGATAGAATCAAGGCCCTGGGAGGAATTGGATTTTTTCTTGGAGGTATTGGGCCTGATGGTCATATAGGGTTTAATGTCAGGGGTTCAGATTCTCACAGCACTACACGATTAACAGAGATTAATTACGAAACAATGGCAGCTTCCTCTTCAGATCTTGGTGGTATAGAGGTTGCCAGGCGTAGTCTTGTTATTACTATTGGCCTTTCTACAATAACTTATAATCCTGAGTGTACTGCTCTGATTATTGCTGCCGGAGAATCCAAAGCTGGTATTGTTGCAGAGTCTATACAAAGCTCAAGGAATGTCTTCTATCCTGCTACTTCTCTGCAGGTATTGTCCAATGCCCGATTTTATATTACAGAAGGGGCTTCAAAGTTTCTTTATCAGCGGAAAGCCGCTCAGATGGCATTATTAGAGACCCTTAGTGATGAACAGATTGAACATATTGTTGTAAATGTTTCTGTCGGCCTGGGAAAAAAGATAGAGCTTCTGACAAAAGACGATTACTATAATGATCTGTTTGGCAGACTTCTTTTATCCAGGGGTTCAGCACGGGTAAGCGAAATTAATCAAAAAATAATAGATTCTCTGAAGAGTAAAATTGAGGCAGGAATTAATTCTGATCAAAACACTTCTTTTCTTCATACCGAACCACACCATGATGATGTGATGCTTGGATACTTACCCCATGTTGTACGTAATATCAGGGTTCATAGTAACAGACACCATTTTGCAACCTTTACCAGTGGTTTTACTGCGGTAACAAATACCTACATGCTGAGTCTGTGCAGGGATTTAAAAAGAGCAATGGATCAGGATCTCTATGAATTAAAACTCCATTTTTCAAGAGGTTACTTTGATATTGAGAGTGCAAGATACAGGAACAGAGATGTCTGGAAGTATCTTGACGGTGTTGCTGCAAGGTCTTTAGAGATGAAGGAAGAAGGCACACTTAGACGTTTTCTAAGGATATTGATTGAAATTTTTGAGGATAATGATCTTGATAATCTGAGTAACAGGCTGGATGAGCTCGTCAATTATTTTGAGACTCAGTATCCGGGAAAGAAAGATATGCCCCATATTCAGAGAATGAAGGGTATGATAAGAGAATGGGAATCGGCCTGTTTGTGGGGATATTTCGGATGGAGCAGCGGCTCAATAAATAATCTTAGACTGGGATTCTATCAGGGAGATATTTTTACAGAGGAACCTACAGTAAAAAGAGATGTACTTCCTGTGATAGAGCTTCTAAAAGAGGTGGATCCTGATGTAGTTACTGTTGCCTTTGATCCGGAAGCAAGTGGACCGGATACTCATTACAAAGTTATGCAGGCTGTCTCTGAAGCATTAAAAATGCATAGATCAAAAAAAGATATCAAGGTACTGGGTTATCGAAATGTATGGTTTAGATTCCAACCCCACGAAGCTAACATCTTTGTACCAGTCTCCCTTAACATGCTTACCCTTCAGAATGAATCTTTTATGAACACCTATATAACCCAGAAGGATGCATCCTTTCCAAGTTATGAATTTGATGGACCTTTTCCTCTCCTTGCACAGAAAATCCAGGTGGAACAGTATGAGATGCTAAAAACATGTCTGGGAAGGGACTATTTTTTCGATCATCCGAGCGCATTAATAAGAGCTACCAGGGGATTTGTGTTCCTTAAGAGTATGAAACTGGAAGAGTTTTTTGAACATTCAAGAGAACTTAAAAAGAAAGCGGAGAATAAATAACCCTGTAGAGACGTAGCGTGCTATATAGCACGCTACGTCTCCAAAGGGTTTACCAGTACAATGTTCCCACCATTTGCGATAACATCGTCTACGAATATCGGTGCAAGTCCAGTGTCGCTGATTATGGTCCTGGCTGCTGATACAGGACCAATTTCAAGAAGAGCGCTCTTTCCAAACTTTGTGTTGTCGGCAAGGACGTAAAGCTCTGAGGTGCGGGATATTACGATGCGCTCGACGTTACTTACATGGTAATCTGCATTGAATAGTCCTACCATAGGTATAATTCCACTCACCCCAATGAAAGCTTTGTTGAAGTGATATCTTTCAAGTGTGGCATCGACGGAATCACCAACAATTGCATATAAACTGGGCTTAACTACACCACCGAGTACAATGAGAGTACCACGCATTTCAGGAAGTAAGGTCTGAACAACCTGAATCGACGGTGTGACAATAGTAATTCCGTTCCTGCTACGCAAGTATTCCACCATCATTGCTACGCTGGAACCGCTGCCTAGAAATAATGTGTCGCCTTCTACGACCTGATCTGCGGCGTAGCGTGCAATAGCCTTTTTCTCAGCTACATTCGATTGTAAACGACTCTGGTAAGGTATGTTGCTGACATTATGCAGGGACCGCACCCCTCCATGAGTTCTCTCAATAATTCCCCTGTTTCCCATGGCATTAAGATCACGACGTACAGTCATTTCCGACACATCTAAAATCTCACTGAGTTCACGGACCGATACTACGCTTCGCTGGTTTACAATCTCAAGAATTCGTACCTGTCGTTCTGCGTTGATCATTTGCAGCTCCTTAAGTAGCTGGAATACATGGTATTACAGAAAAAAAACATAAGTCAACCTGATTAAAACAAATTTTATACAATACAGCTCAATTTTAGATAAGAAGAATGAATAGGAGAACTGGTAAAAATCATGTTTACTCCTGTAATCCAGTGAATTAAAAATCTGAAGAATATAAATAAATTCTCAAAGTTGTTCCTTACTAAAGGAAAAGTATTGACAAATAACAAATGTGCATTGATGAGAATAAAAACCCGGAAATTATGCTATGGCAGATGATATATCTGCATCAGCAAGTCAGACAGGGTTATCTACCAATCGGGGATTCCGTGTTGGATTATAAATTTATCAAAATTATGCTGCTGCTGAAAAGAACTAATGATAAGATCAGGATTGAATTCAGCGAGGTTCTGGTCTGAAAAAACACCCCCGGCGACTGCCACGCTCAGAAGGTTATTTTGTTTTGCTGCATGAATATCATCTGGAGTGTCTCCAAATAAGAGCACTGGGTGAAAGTTGTGATTGTATTGAGAACTGCACAGCTTTACTGCTGTCTTAACGATTTCACTACGGTTTGAACCGGAGTGTGAAAAACCTCCGACACTGAAAAACCCGTCCAGTCCCGCCGCTCTCAGTTTTGCAAATGCTCCGGTGCGGGTATTGCCCGTTGCGAGCCCAACAGTAACTCCATGTTCTATAATTAGCGATAGGAAATCTGCTGCGCCGGGAATTGCTTCGGGCGGATAATCCTCCAGATCTTGCGCAAGATATTTGTGGTATCGGCTCAGGATTTCCTCTGTTATCTCTATGTTAGCAGTGATATGGACGGAGGTGCAAAGCAATTCCACAATTATGATGTCTGTTCGACCCGGAGTTGAAAGCAATTTCGGTTTCGGCTGCAACCCGGTAACATCTCTCACTGCCATAATGTAGTTTCCTATCCTGGATCTTTTTTCCCGAATGAGGGTGCCGTCGATGTCAAATAGATAAAGTGGCCATTGCTTATTCATTTTAGAACATTCCCATCATGAATCCGAAGAAAATCCGGTGATATATACTTGGGACCGGTGTGAGATGATCCTTACCAATTGAGTTCGTTTTCCAGTTTTGCAACAGAAGTTCACATTGCAGTTGTTTTTTGAAGTATAGTTTACATTCCTTCTCATTTACGTAATGTTGTTCAGTAATGTTCGAATATGTACCTAAAAATAATTCTGTGTTCATAGTTGTTAGAAATAATTGTATACTTTGGTAGGTTCTTTTGTCAAGAAATCTTTTTAGGTTGCCAGGTGTTTTTGTGTTTTTTCAGACGGTAGAAACAAATAATAAGTAGCACAAACTTGCTTTTCTAAATGATTTTGTTGCTCATAATCCACTTTGACACTGCTCAGTCCCCTGGTTTCTGTATTTATGCATTGGATATCAGGCTATATTTTGCATTAGTACTAGTTTCCAAAAATCCTGATGCTGCAGTTTGAATTTTATGTTTTTCTTGACAAGCAGAAGCATCTTGATTATTATTAATAGGAACAGATAAGTACATGAAAATGTATAAAAACAAACAAATGTAAACAACACGGCATGATTTTTAGTTAGGAGTACCCACAATTAACTGAAGATTAGGAGGTATAATGATGAAATGATTGTTTATTGTTATGTGCATTGACTATTTTTTTATAGCATAAGTCCGAAAATAGCAGGTGTTTTGGACATGTTTATCTTAAGTATGATAATGTATAAAGGAGAATAAAAAGATGAAAAGATTTATTTTATTGTTACTTGTAGCTGTAATTATTGTTGCCTCCCCATTCTGTGGGGGAAAAGAGGAAGTTACTTCGGCAGAATCCACTGGAAAAGAGCCGGTTGAAATATTTATGCTGGTAAAATCTCAGGGAGAATTAAAACTGGTTTATAAATTAGCAGACAGGTATATGGCTGAAAATCCTCATGTAACTATAACCATAGCAGAGCTGGGCAGGGATGTTTATGATGAAAGACTCAATAACCAATTATTTGCTAAATCTTCAAGCATCGATATTGTCAACCTTGTGAACAGTAATATTGGGTTGTTTGCAGCTTCGGGTGTAATCGCAGAATTAGATTCATTAATTGAAGATAAAAATGTTAATTTATATGGACTTAGCAAAGAGATGTTCTATCCTGCAGCTGTAAATGCATCCAGCTATGAAGGGAAAATGTATGGAATACCATATGTAGGAAGTACCTTATTTTTATTTTATAGAACCGATCTGATTGATAATCCACCAACAACCTGGGAAGAATATATTGATGTTGCTGAACAATTTACCAAAAGTATAAATCCGGATTCTCCAACAGAATACGGAACCGCAATACAAGGTAAAAGAGGATCTCTAACTACGCCAAAAGAGTTTTCGGCCGTAATGTGGTCTTTCGGAGGTGGTTTCATTTCTGATACCGGAGAAGTCTTGATTAATAATGAGGGGACGGTGAAGGCTCTTGATGTATGGATAAAATTATATAGGGAATTAAAAGCTGTACCTCCGGACATAACTTCTTTTGAATATTCACAAATACTTGAAGTTTTTCAATCGGGAAAAACTGCTATGGTATTTCAGTGGGATGCTGCTGATGGAACCTTTTCTAATGGTGAAAAATCTCCATTAATAGTTGATAAGTGGGCTGTTACAGAAGCCCCGGGAGTGGCAAATGCAGATGGAAGTATTAAAAGTATTCCATATGTACAATTTTGGAACTTTGCTATTAATGAGTTTTCAGAAAACAAAGAAGAAGCTTTTGCCTGGTTATCATACCTAAATAACAGTGATAATTTTATATCTGCTCTTTTCCCCGGAATGGCAACCGCACAACCAGCTGTGGCAGCTTCGAATGAGTATAAAGCAGGAAAGATGACTGCTGAAATGTTGGAAGTGGCTCTGGAAACAGGGCGTGCATATCCTAATTCTATATACACTGCGCAAATGCAGACAATATTGGACTTCGCAATCTCACAAGCACTTGCTGGTGAATTAACTGCTCAGGAAGCTTTGGATGGTGCTGCAGCAGAATTTGAAAAACTTTTGAAATAGAATAAATAATGATTAAAAGAAAGCATGCAAAGCATATTTACTCTTCCCCGAATACGGGGAAGAGTGGAGGATTCCTGAAAAATAATATAAAACTGGCTTTTGAAAGTGAAAGACAATTTAAAATTATTAGTATTATACCTGCAATTCTATTGATGTTTGTCATTGTTGTATATCCTCTATTTACGTTGATATATCGGGCATTTACAGATACTTCTGCTTTTAATCTTATATCAGGCAATATCTCTTTTGTGGGAATGAAGAATTTTATTCTTATATTTAAAGACAAAATATTTTTAAAATCAATATTTAACACATTTTATTTTGTTACTGTGTCTGTTTTTCTGCAATTCTGTTTAGGGACAATTCTTGCGGGTTTGGTTTATCCGATGGGAAAAAGGTTGAAGAATATAATTATTACGCTGGTATTGATACCTACAATGATTGCAGATGTAGCAGTAGGTTTGGTTTGGCAAACTTTATTGAATTCTACTACAGGGATAATTAATTACTTTATTGAATTATTAGGATTTGGCAGTGTCTCTTTTTTAGGTAATAGATATCTGGCAATGATAACAATAATACTGATTGCCGTATGGCAATGGACCCCATATCTATTCCTTTTTATACTTGCAGGTATGGAGTCAATGAGTGTCACTTATTTTGAAGTGGCAAAACTTGAAGGAGCTTCTGTATTCCAAACCTGGACTCGTGTAATTCTACCGTCAATTAAACCAATAATTGCTGTTGTTATCTTTTTTAGGGCGACTGCTGCGATACGGGTATTTGATAAAGTTTATGTATTAACGGGTGGAGGTCCCGGGAGCGCTACGGAAACTATAAGTACTTATATCAGAAGGATGGGATTTGTGAACCTTGATTTTGGTATAGCAAGTGCTGGAGGTGTAGTCATGCTATTAATAGCTACTATCATTGGCATCTTATCTTTAAGGCATATGTACAAAACTAATGAAATTTAGGTTTAGGAATTGTTATGAAAACTAAAAATAAAATATTGACTCACTTTGTTATTTGGGGATTTGTTCTCATAACTATTTTACCTGTCTACTGGATAGTATCAACATCTTTTAAACAGGAAGTACTTGCGACCAGAATGCCACCGGTATTACTATTTATTCCCACCCTAAAATCATATATAAATTTATTTACTGAATATGATTTTCTACCGTATCTGATAAATAGTATTGTTGTAACAACCTCTGTAGTAGTATTATCACTTGTAGTAGGTACATTTGCCGCGTACAGTTTAGCAAGATACAAAACAGGTGGAAAGGTATTAATGTTCTCTATTTTAGTAGTACAGATGATTCCTCCCATGGTGATTGTGTTTTCCTTATTTATAATGTTTCAAAGATTCAATTTAATAGACACAAGAACTGCATTAATTCTTGCTCAAACCTCTTTCACTTTGCCTTTTATTATTTGGATTATGAGACAATTTTTCATACAAATACCTTTAGAATTAGAGGAATCCGCCCGAATTGATGGCGCAACACCGTTACAGGTTTTTTACAAAATTATGCTTCCGATTTCCGCTCCGGGATTAGTGACTGTAACTATTCTAACATTTCTTAATAGTTGGAATGAGTTCCTTTATGCGCTTTCCTTAACATTATCAAAGGCAGAAACAGCTACCATTGCCGCAACTACTTTTGTTCAGCAGTATGACATCCTTATAACATATATTGATGCAGCTACAACAATTGTAATGGTTGCACCATTAATTCTAACAATATTTATGCGTAAATATATTGTAGCGGGTCTAATTGGTGGAGCTGTAAAGGGATAGTTTGAATTTAATAGTTTTTTAATCTGTCATAGTAAAACTGTATGAGGTAGAGATATGATAAACAGTGAAGTTATTATAGCGCATAGAGGATTCAGTTCCCTTTACCCGGAAAACACTCTTATATCTTTTCGCAAGGCACTTGATACTGGTGTAGATTTTATTGAGTTGGATATTCGTCTCAGTAGTGATAATGAGATTATTGTAATTCATGATGAAACTATAGATAGAACAACAGATGGAAAGGGGAGGGTGGATCAACTTACGTTAGATCAAATAAGAAAATATAGTGCCGGGAAGTGGTTTTCTGAATCTTTTTCAAAAGAAAAAGTCCCTACACTGATAGAAGTTTTTGAATTAATAGGTAAAAAAACCAAACTAATGATAGAAATAAAACAACCTGGAATAGAAGACAGATTAATAAATTTAATCGAGTGTTACGATATGACAGGAAATATAATTTGTATTTCCTATTTTCTTGAGAGTGTAGCAGAGATTAAGAGATTGAATCCATCCATACCTATTGGGATAATTAAGAATTGTTTTGATCCTGGAATGTTAAAAGATTACTTGAGAGCTAATATAAATATGATTCTTACAGATTATTATCAATTGATCCCAAACCTGCTTAAAATCTGTTACATTAATGGGCTTACTTTAGATGTTGGTACACTGAATAAAGAAGAAGACCTTAAAAAAGCTCTGGATATGAAATTGCCTATTATAACAACAGATTACCCTCAGTTACTTAAAAAAATATTAGAAGAAAGAAAATATCAGTCAATAAGGGGAATAGTATCTGCAAAAATCAAAATAGACTAAAGTCGTCAAATCTTTGAAATAAAACTTAGTGTTATATCATAAAATAACAGATAGGAATATATGATGGATAAAACATGGTAAACAATAGTACTGCTTATCTTCCGGGTATTGGGTGGATAGGACAGGAACAGGGTTTTAATAAATTAGAGATCAGCAGTGATGGAATATACCACTCCGGAGTCAATGGAGTTCACTCCATATTCCAGAGTGGAGATGGCAAGGTGGAATTTATCTTCATTGAAGAAAGCATAATTGCTTATATTGTTTCAAGTACCGGATATCCAGCCTATTACCCGGTCCATGAAATTGTAATGGAAAAACCTGTTTCAGCCGTTTTAATGGATCTGGATGGTACTACAGTTAAAAGTGAAGAATTCTGGATGTGGATTATTCAAAAAACTGTGGCCTCTCTGACAGGAAATCGGAAATTTACATTTGAGGATGCAGATATACCCTGGATTTCAGGACATAGCGTATCTGAAACCCTTATGTACTGCATTCATAAATACTGCCCCCATAAGTATCTGGAAGAAGCCAGACAATACTACTTTAAACACACATCTGAAGAGATGAACAAAATTATGAATGGCAGAGGACGGAAGAATGCCTTTCATCCCAATCCGGGAATTAAGGATTTCCTGTTAACATTAAAAGAAAAGGGGATCAAAATCGGACTGGTTACTTCCGGTCTTTGGGAAAAGGCTTACCCGGAAATAGTTTCTGCATTTCTGGATCTCGGAATGGGCAAACCGGAAGATTTTTACGATGCTATTATTACAGGGGGATTTCCCATCCGTAAAGGAAGTGCAGGGACACTGGGAGAGTTGTCGCCTAAACCGCATCCATGGTTATATGCCGAATGTTCCCGGGTAGGATTGGGAATTCCCTTTGAAAACAGATCAAGGGTGGTTGGCATTGAGGACAGTGCGGCAGGGATTTGTTCGCTGCTGCTGGCAGGGTTTACTCCTATCGGAATAGACGGCGGTAACATTCGGAAAAGCAATGCTGAACCTTTATGTTTTTCCTACTGTATGGATTTTGAAGCTGTTCTTAAAGAACTTTTTTAATAGAGTAAAAAAATGGTAAATTCAAAAGAATGAGTGCTTTGATATGGGACATCCCGGGATTTGTATTTCTAAAGAGTATGAAACTGGAAGAGTTTTTTGAGTATTCCAGAGAATTGAAAAAGAAAGCGGAGAATAAATAGCTCTACGGGGTCGGCTCCGGACAAATAACGGATGCCGTAAAGAAACTGCGTATATCACTGGACAGGAGATAGAGATGAAAGAGATAGGAATTGGTATGGCAGGATTTGGATACATGGGGAAGGTTCATCTACTTGGCTACAGAGATATTCCCTTGATCTATCAGAATAAATTACCCGAAATAGAGATGAAAGCTGTGTGCCGTTCAAGTCAGGAAAAGGCAAGTGCCACTGCAGCAGAAAATGGTTTTGCAAAAGGATATTCCAATTTTGACGATATGCTCCAGGATGATGAAATAGATATAATTGATATTGTGACCCCTAATTACCTTCATAAAGAACAAATTATAAAGGCTTTGGAAGCTGGTAAAGATGTTTTATGTGAAAAACCTCTGGGGTTGAATTGTGAAGAAGCTGAGGAAATTTCTGCAGTTGTCAAAAAGACAGGCAGGCAGCTTGGTATGATTTTTAACTACCGGTTTATACCTGCCATTCAACAGGCTAAAAAATGGATTGAAGAAGGCCGTCTTGGTAAAGTATATAGTTTCAGGGGGGAGTATTTTCATACGGGATATCAGGATAAAAGTCGTCCATTAACCTGGAGAATGCAGAAGGACAAATCCGGGGGCGGAGCACTGGTAGATATGGGAGTACACGTTCTTGATCTTATACGTTTTCTTCTGGGAGAGTTTGAATCTGTAAACGGAAAGACTCAAACATTTATCAGGGAAAGGCCTCTCCCTGAGGATGCCGGACAAATGGGCGAAGTTACTGTGGATGATGCAGTCTGGTTAACTGCAAGACTGCAGGGAGGAGCAACCGGGACAGTAGAAATATCCAGATTTGCAACAGGTTCTCTGGATGATCTTAAGATTTCAGCTTTCGGTGAAAACGGTGCTTTTAAATTTGATTTGATGGATGCAAACTATCTCTATTGGTTTGATAATACAGAGAAAGAAAAGGGGTGGAAGCGGATTGAAACAGTCCAATATTATCAGGATACTAATTTCCCAAATCCCCGATCTATAGTAGGGTGGACCAGATTTCATGCAGAAAACCAGTTCAGGTTTTTGGAAAGTATAAGTCTGGGAAAGGTATTTAAACCGGATGTTTCTGACGGCCTTGCTGTCCATCGGGTAATTGATGCGATATATAAAAGTGCATCGACTGGATTGGATACGTCTCTACGTGTTGTATCCCCTTAAATAACCTGTTCAGTTCTTGCAATTATATCATTCTGAGTGTCCGGTGAGAGGTATGTAAAAAAAGCCGAGTAACCGGCAACCCTAACAATAAGATCCCTGTATTCCTCCGGATGAATCTGAGCTTGCAGCAGGGTTTCACGATCCACAATATTATACTGAACATGCCATCCTTTTAATTCGTCAAAGAAACCATGGAGCATGGATGCAAGAAGCTCTCTTTTTTCTTTTGATTCAAGAATAGTCGGATGTAATTTCTGGTTCAGAAGAACCCCGCCGGTAATACTGGCAGTTTCCAGTTTACTTATGCTTTTCAATACAGCAGTTGGCCCTGATTTGTCTGCGCCTCCGGAAGGTGAAGCTCCCTCTGCAAGGGGTTTTCCTGCTTTCCTTCCATCCGGTGTGGCGGGTACTACTGCTCCTGCCGGGACATTTCCAGAGATACTGGATGTACCGGCAAAATACCTGCATCCTATTGGTCCGCACCCTTCTCTTATAGTGCTGTAGTGTTTTATTTCATCAATATAATATCCATATGCTTCTTTTATCAGTTCATCTACATAATCATCATCATTGCCGTATCTTGGAACTGAGCTTATTATAATCTGGCGTAATCTTTCACCTTCCGGACCATCAAAATTAGATTGAATGGCTTTCTGGAGTTCTGATGCCGTTACTCTTTTCTCTTCAAAAACAAGTTTTTTTATTGCCGAAAGCGAATCTGCAAGATTGGCAATACCAACCTGGAGTCCCGAAACAAAATCATATTTGCTTCCTCCCTCATGGATGGTCATTCCCCTGGCAAGACAATCATCTGTAAAAGCTGAACAGAGTAAGTCAGGGGCCTCGTCACGCAGTACAATGTCAATTGCTGAATCAATGGCAATACCTGCCCCTGCATAGTAGCGCACCTGTTTTTCCCAGGCCTTCATAACCTGACTGAACTCTGTAAAATCTTCCAGTTTACCTGTACCTTTGCAGAACTGCTTCCCGCTGACAGGATCTACACCATCATTTATTGCTGCAAGAAATACTCTCATAAAGTTGAGAAAGTGTTTTCCTGTACATCGGTATCCCCATCTTCCCGGAACGGCTACCTCTATACATCCAATTGCGGAGTAATCCCAGGCATCTACATCCTCTACGCCAAGTTTTTTCAGAGAGGGAATTACAATTGAATCGTTATTGAAAGACGGCATTCCAAATCCAAGCCTTATAACATCGATGCACTTCATAAGAAAATTCTGGTCTATTTCAGGATGGAACCGCACAGATAAATTAGGCTGTGTGAGTTTCGCTGCGCCCACTGATTGAAGGATCAGAAAGCTAAGTTCATTTACTGCATCCCTGCCGTCATGCAATTGGCCTCCTATTGTCACATTCTGGTACAATGGGCCGCCTGCTGAGAACCTTGTATGGGACCAGGAGCGTATTTTTTTAATACTTACCAGTTTTAACCATACATTGCTTAGCAGTTCTATGATAAAATCGTCATTAAGCAATCCTTTTTCTTTATCTTTTCTAAAAAGGGGATAGAGATACTGATCCATTCTGCCAAGAGAGAGAGAATGTCCATTACTTTCTATCTGAAGAACAACCTGGGAAAAATAGACCAGCTGCAGTCCCTGGTAGAAATTTTGTGGTGGAAAAAAAGCTACGTGTCTGCAGTTGGCTTC
>CBDVAD010000053.1:0-12820 GCA_965371875.1 uncultured bacterium | reverse complement strand
GCTATAGAATATTTCAGAACCCCACTACCAACTTATATCTTTAGATACAAAAAAAACCTTTCTCCCCTCTTCCTGGAGATCCACAGCTGTCTGTATAATATGATTATCTATTTTACTCTTATTAAGGTCACTGGGAAGACCTTTCCTGTTAAAAGAAACTGCAACCCGGAGAATGGAACCATTTTCCATTTTCACCCCTTTCTGAAGGTCTCCGTGTTTTGCTACCGAGTCTATAAATCTAATTGCATGCCTGGCATTCCTACCTCTTTCATCACTGTAGGTTTTTAGAGTATCAAGCTCCTCCAGAACCCCCAAAGGAATAACAACTTCATTATCCCTGAATGAGAGTATTGCATCAGCCTTATGAATAAATACATTGGTGTCTATAACAAAGGTTTTTACAGATCCATTTCCAGCCATACTGATACTCCTTAATATATTAAGTAAGGGTGCACACACAGGTGCATCCCAACGGCATTATTTAATCAAAATTGCATCAAAATTACATACATCAAAACATTCACCACACTTAATGCAGGCATCCTGAATGATAAAATGAACTTCTTTCCGTTCACCGGTAATAGTATTAACCGGACATTTAAGGGCACAAAGGGTACACCCGGTACATGCGTCAGGAATAACCTCAAAGGTTATAAGCGGTTTACATTTCTTTGCTGCACATTTTTTATCACTGATATGTGCTATGTATTCATCTTCAAAATATTTTAATGTAGATAAAATCGGATTTGGAGAGGTCTGCCCAAGACCGCAGAGAGATGCCTTCTGCATTGTATCACCAATACTTCTCAATCTGTCCAGATCCTCAAGTTCGGCTTCTCCCTTTGAAATCTTTTCAAGGATATTGTACAGAGATCTTCCTCCAACACGACAGGGAGGACACTTTCCACAGGATTCATCAATGGTAAATCCAAGATAAAATTTCGAAACATCCACCATACAGTCATCTTCATTTAAAACAATCATGCCGCCGGAACCCATAATTGATCCAAGCTCCTGGAGACTTTTATAATCTATTGGAGTATCCAGGTATTCCCTGGTAATTACACCACCTGATGGCCCCCCGGTTTGTACTGCCTTGAATTTCTTCCCATCAGGTATACCGCCGCCAATGTCATAGATTATTTCTCTAAGAGTTGTACCCATAGCAACTTCTACTAAACCGGAATTTTTTATTTTACCTGTGAGAGCAAAAACCTTTGTTCCTGTAGTATCATCTGTTCCTATCTTTGAAAACCATTCACCACCTTTACCTATAATAACAGGGATGCTCGCCAATGTTTCAACATTGTTTATAATTGTAGGCTCTCCCCATACTCCCTTTACAGCAGGAAACGGAGGCCTTGGATTAGGCATCCCACGTTCTCCCTCAATAGATTCGAGAAGTGCAGTTTCCTCACCACACACAAATGCACCAGCCCCTAATCTGATTTCTATATCAAAACTAAAGTCACTACCAAGAATATTATCACCCAGTAATCCAAGTCCTCTGGATTGTTCCATGGCAATCTTCAGTCTTTTTATTGCCAGGGGATATTCTGCACGGATATAGATATATCCTTTATTTGAGTTAATACAGTAACCTGCAATAGTCATAGCTTCCAGAATAGAGTGGGGGTCACCTTCCAGTGTACTTCGATCCATATAGGCACCAGGGTCCCCCTCATCTGCATTACATACAATATATTTGGAGTCCTTTTCTACTTTTTTTGTAAAATTCCACTTCATCCATGTCGGAAAACCTGCACCACCACGCCCCCTGAGACCGGAAGCCTTAAGTTCATCAATGATCTCATCTCCAGTCATCTCAAATATCGCTTTATCAAGGGCAGCATAACCATCTCTGGCTATATATTCCTCTATTTTCTCAGGATCGATAATGCCGCAGTTTCTTAATACTATCCTGTATTGTTTATGATCAGAGGCCTCTTTTGGTGTATTGATAATATCTGCTGCAGGTCTGTCAAAAATATGATCATCTACAAGGATCTTTTCCTGAATGTGTTTTCTAACAATATCCCTGGCAGTAGCTTCATCAACATGGCCATATATTACTGACGGCATTCCCGGAACAATGACCTCTACTGTAGGCTCTGAATAACAAAGTCCCATACAACCGGTTTCGGAAATAACTGCATTGGATATTTTCTGAGCGGTAAGTTCCTCTTCAAAAGCTTTCTCAGTTTCCCTTGCCCCGGCAGCTACTCCGCAGGTACCTACCCCTATTATTATCTGGGTATTTCCATCACTTGCCCTTGAAGTAAATTCCTTTTCCTTTATTTTTCTGAATTCTTTCAACTCAGTACGATTCAATTTAGACATTTTCCCGGGCCTCCATTAATTGTTCTCGAAATTCGACAGAACTTCAGGAAGTTTCTTTTTAGTAAGCTTTCCAAAGACCTTATCTCCAATAACAACCACTGGAGCAAGCCCACAACAACCAACACAGCGAACTGCCTCAATTGAAAAATTACCATCTTCAGTTACCTGATTCACACCAATACCAAGAACACTTTCAAGCTCTTCAAGGAGATCCTCTCCCCCTTTCAGATAGCAGGCTGTTCCCATACAAACCTGAATATTATGCTTACCTGGCTTATCCAGCTTAAAGTAATGATAAAATGTAATTACTCCATAAATTTTTGCCAGAGAAACATCCAGCATCTCAGATATTATTTTAGCTGCAGTTCTGGGAATATAGGAAAACTCTTCCTGAACTCTATGCAGAATCATTATTAGATTTCCAGGTTGATCCTTCCAATCATCAATAAATGAGATCAGCTCATTGGAGAACTTTAGCTCCTCTACGCTTGTAACAGACATGAAACCTCCAGAATCATTACTTTAATACTTAATAATTTTAGCTTAAAAAGTATCTTATAGCAAATAGATAAGAACAAATAGATAAGATCTTAAAACTATCGTTTTATCAGGATATAACATTTTTATAAAGTCGATCAATATTTATTGCCTGGCATATACTGCTGATGCTATTTATTGTATTATATTTAAAAATATTCATATATTTATATTTTATTTACGAAAAATAAAATGAAATTGTATTTACATATATTTAAAAACGGAATAACATAGTAATATAAGATGTTTTATATCCTAAATACAGTTTAGCGAGTGTTAAAATGAATAAAGAATTTATTCTCAGACTTACAAAGTATAAACGATTAATTCACAAATTAAAATCCCTGGGGTTCGAAAGGGTATTCTCAAATAACCTTGGAGATGCAATAGGGGTTACCCCCGCTTTAGTCAGAAAGGACTTTTCTACACTGCATCTGTCTGGTAATAAACGTGGTGGATACAACATTGATATGCTTGTTGAAGAATTTGATGTAATTCTTGGAAGGAACACACCCCAGAATGTTATAATTGTAGGATGTGGAAGAATTGGTCAGGCTTTGATGCAATATCCCGGATTTGTATCAGATGACATACATGTGGTGGCTGGTTTTGACAAAGCACCGGCTAATATCAAAATAGATGCATCCATACCTATACTGGGAATGGATAAACTTGAAAGCTTTGTTACTGAGAACAATATTAAGGTTGGTATAATCACTGTACCTGGAGACGAAGCTTCCAATGTTCTGGATCAGATGGTCGATACAGGTATTCGCGGAGTGCTGAATTTTGCACCGGTTGAACTGAAATGTCAAAAATATGACTGCGACTGTAAATGTGTTATTCACAATGTTAATATCGGCCTGGAACTGGAACACCTTTTCTATCAGGTTTCAACACAGGATTCAGATTTTACCGGACTTCGTGAGGAGTCTGAAGAATAAAACCGTAGAGACGCCCAAATTGGGCGTCTGTACGATCACCATACCGCCCCTTAGCGGTGTTTTATCACAAGAATCAACGGCAGATGATCGGAATAGCCATATCCAATCTCTGTTTTCCATTTCAAAGGATATCCCGAAGTATTTAATAAATAATCATCCTTTAAAACATGGAAACCTTCATACTCAAACCCTGTACCATTAAACATACCTGAATTCATTAAAATATGATCAATTGTCTGCCAGGTATCATTATAAACATACGAACCAGACATATTGGAATCTGTACACCAGGGACTGTATAGAATAATTGATTCCGGCTCCATAGATGGATCAAACTCATCTTTACTATCAGTTATCAGTATTGGTCCTGACAGATCAGGAATCAATATATCATCCAAAGGCATCAGGGCTGTTATATACTCTCCACCAATTTGTCGATACTCATCCCAGTTCTCATTCAGATCTCCCAATACTACAATACCAGGCAGAGGATCATCTAAGGACAGCTCAAGTATCCGACGCTTCAGCGCGGCTGCAGATGCAATTCGTTCCTGCTCTGTTTCGTTTTCTCCCCCTAATTTCGATTTCCAGTGATTATTAAATACAATAAGTGTGCCTGCATCAGTAACAATGGAGACCTCTAAAATAGCTCTGCCTGTAGTATGACCATCAAGAAAAATTTGATGAACCATTACTTCATTAAATTCAAGACGACTGATAAAACCCAGCTGAATAGCAGAATCCTCCGTATCTGTCACAATAATATAATTATAGTCCATCCCTTTTAAGTAGTTTTCGACCAGATCCTCTGCAACTCTGCTGTTTTCAATCTCCTGAAGAGCAATAACATCAGGACCACCGGAAATAGAACGACGAATTACTTCAGAAAGATTAAACAGTCTTGTATTATACTGACTGGTCCCCCATTGTCCTCCGCCAGGATCGAATTCGGGATATTCTGTTCCATTATCAGAGTCATCAAAAATGTTCTGTACATTGTAGGACATGAAAACCAATTGATCCTGTAAATCATTCGAACCAGGAAGAACACATCTGGAACAGGATATAAGGATAAGAAGGTAAATAGATAAAATAAAAAAAATTGCCGTCTGACCTGAATATTGTTTTAGTCTCATACAATACAGTACAGGGCAAACGGCGTTGCTGCTTCAAACCAACCTGAATTAAACTTCCAGGTCTTCCCTTTTACTTATAATTTTAGAAATAAGTCCATAGGTAATGGATTCTTCGGCATTCATCCAGTAATCTCTATCTGTATCTTTCTCTACTCTGGCAATTTTCTGCCCTGTTTCTTCACTTATAAGCTGGTTCAATTTAACCCTCAGCTTTTCCAGCTCTTTTGCGTGAATCTCTATCTCGGTTGCTACGCCTCTGATTCCGCTTAAAGGCTGATGAATCAGATAATGAGAATTTGGAAAGGCAAGTCGATGTTCTTTGGGGGCAGCTAATAATATCAGCGCACCGGCACTTGCGACCAGGCCCATACCAATAGTGTATACATCAGGTTTTACAAAACGCATCATATCGAAAATTGCAAACCCCGCATCTACATCTCCTCCTGGAGTATCGATAAATACCTTAATTGGATCATTCCCTGCTGCTTCCAAAAGAAGAAGTTGTGTTACTACTTTTTCCGCAAGATCCTTATCCACTTCACCGGAAAGAATAATAGTTCGGGTTTCCATCATTTTTTCAGAAAAATCGCCCCCGCCTTCCTCTTTTTTCTCCTTTTTGTCATCATCTTCCTCATTCATATCTTAAGACTCCTTGGTTGCATAGCCGAGCAGGGACGAAGTCCCGACCAGGCAGTAAAATTTCAAAATGTACAGTCAGAAGTATACAAATTAATCAAAGGAAAGGAAAGAAGAGCTAGAAGTAATTCTCATTTTGACTTTTGTTATTGAAATGGCTAGCCAAAGAGTCATTAAAATGAGAAATACCAAAACATTTTGCCTGATAGTTAGCCGGTTTGTAGCGAAACCTTCAATTTATTGAAGGTTTCTGCGGGAACCGATCTGAGCAATTAAATCAATTTTCACCTAATTAGAATTGCTGAATAGCTTACAAGGTACTTGAATTATCTATCTTAAAGGTTAGAATGGGTGCCATGAAATCAGCATTTATAACACTAATTGGAAGACCCTCCTCAGGTAAAAGCACATTGATGAATGAACTTTGTGGTCATAAAATATCAATTGTGGCTCCTTCACCCCAAACAACCAGAAACAGGGTAAGAGGAATTCTTACAGATACCAGAGGACAATTGGTATTTATAGATACCCCGGGATACCACATATCTGACAAAAAGCTCAATTTGCAGCTAAAAACAGTATCAGTGTCTGCACTGGAAGATGCCGACCTTATACTATATGTTATTGATTCATCCCGCAGGTCCGGAGAAGAAGAAGAAAACCTTCAAAACCTTCTTAAAAGATTCAACGAGAAACTGATAATTGCCGTCAACAAGACAGATCTTCCAGGTGAAAACAGTAAATCGATAATAAACGATCTTAAAGAAGTTTTCCCTGATGCCGCTGTATTACCAGTATCCGCACTGGAAGCAAAGGGTACTGATGATTTAAAAATGGTTCTTTTTGATAAATCTCCGGAAGGAGAAAAGATGTACCCCGATGAGTTTTTTACCGATCAGGAACCGGAATTCAGAGCATCGGAAATTATTAGAGAAAAAGCAATAAACAGGGTAAAAGAGGAACTTCCCCACGCTATCTATGTTGAAATTGCAGATATGGAAGTATCTGATGATGGGAAAGTATTGTGGATAAGAGCATTTCTTATAGTTGAAAGAGAAAGCCAAAAGGGAATAGTTGTTGGAAAAGGCGGGGTCGGAATAAAAGCTATTCGTGTTTCTGCACAGAAAGAACTGAATGGGATCTTTCCATACAGGGTTAATCTGGATTTAAGAGTCAAAGCTAATACGAAATGGCGAAGAAATGACCAGCTTTTAAAAAAACTGATCTATTAATACACAGAGACGCCCAATTGGGCGTCTCTACCTGTTTTAGGAGAATTTATAAATAACGATTCAATATATTCAGGATTTTATCTTTCCCAACAACCATAATAAACCCTACCAATCGTGGCCCCTTCTCCTTCCCAACCAGAACCCGGTAAGTAAGATTAAAAAGATCTTTTGGTTCTATTCCACTTGCTTCAGCTATGGAATAAATTGCTTCGCCAAGAGATTTATCATTATGAGAGTCCAGTTTTTCAATTTCATTTTTGAAAAGCCTGATTGCGCCAATCTCAACCTCATTCAGCTCAATCTTTTCATCATCAGAACCTGTAAGAGAAAATCTAAAATCTTCAGGGCTGAATTCTCTGATCCAGTTCCAGGCACATCTAGCCCTCACTGCTAATCTTTCAACCTGCTCCGGTTTAACATCATCCAGCTGTCCTATAACAGTATCAACGTCTCCGTTATGTATCTGAAGAAGGTTACACAGATGTCTGAATGGTGTCTGATAGGGCATCTCTTTTGTAACACCATCTACCTGGGAGAGTTCATAGATCCTGCTCTCTTTTGCTTTTTTCTTGTCGTTTACTTTCTGTTCTCCAAAGTAGATTCGCTCACACTTATCATAATCTTCATAGATTTTTAATACATCAAGATCAAAAGATATTGCAAATTCACTGTTAGGTCGGGTTCCGGCAAAAAGGTAACGAACTATTTCGGGAGGATAAACTTCCAGAACATCCGCAAGACTTATGACCTCTCCACTGGATGATGAGATTTTCCCGCCACGGCCCTTTATTCTGATAAAATCATACTGAAAGGTTACAGGTGCTTCACCACCAAAGGCCCCCTCTACAACTTTCCTTGCTGTATCAAAAGATCCACCCTCTGAATGATGATCCTTACCTGCAGGTTCAAAATCAACTGTCTCTTCTTTCCATCGCATAGGCCAGTCTATTCGCCATGGAAGTTTCACAGCAGATGTATTTCTTATATCAACAGTTTCCTCTTTTCCTGTATCGAGACATCGATAGGTTATTCCCCATTCACCGTCCCAGCCTAACACCTTTGTATTGTCTTTATCTGTAAAATTACTGAATACAGAGACAGGCATCCAGTCTTCCGGTAAGGGTTTAGTCCTGTGCTCATCCAGCAGCTGTCTTATAACATTCTTCTTTTCCAAAGCGGTTCGTATACCTTCCGCATATTTAGATGATCTGTATCGCTCTGCCTGATATATATACTCCGGAACTACTCCAACAACAGGAAGAATTGCTTCCAGTTCTTTTTCGTTAGCTTCTGCATAGCTTTTGCAATCACCCTTTGTATCAGGGACAAGGGTTATCGGTTTTCGAAGATATTCTGTTAACAACTCCTGATTCGGCATGTTAACAGGGACCTTTCGAAACACATCGTAGTCATCCCATGAATAGATGAATCTGACCTTTTTCCCCTTATCTCTCAAAGCTTTTACAACGAGATCAACTGATATTATTTCTCTGAAATTACCAATATGAACGGTTCCTGAAGGTGTAATACCTGAGGCACAGACATAGACCTCTTTCTCACCCTTCTCTCTGATTATTTTATCTGCATTTATATCTGCCCAATGTACTGATTGTGTTTCCATGTGTGGGATTATACAAGTGAACAAAGGGTTATTCAAGATGATTTACCTCAATGTATAAATACCTACAGCCGATAGAATCGTATGTACAAACAATTAATTTACACAATATTTCTGTTGATTATTGCATCTGCCCAGATATCGGCCATTGAAAAGGGTGAAGCATCCTGGTATGGCGGGAAATTCCAGGGCAGACTTACAGCAAACGGAGAAAGATTTGACACCAATATGCTTACAGCTGCTCACAAAACCCTGCCATTCAACACAATTGTAGAGGTTAAAAACCTTGAAAATGACAGGATCGTTCATGTCCGGATCAATGACAGAGGGCCATTTGTTGAAGGACGTATAATTGATCTTTCAAGGGCTGCGGCAAGTAAACTTAATATGGTGGGTGCCGGTGTTGCAAAGGTGGAGGTTCGTATTATTGAGAATCCCACGGAACTGGAAGGCAACGAGGATCATAATGCGGAAACCGGTCTCCTTCAGCATAACTGGATAATTCAGATTGCTTCATTTGCCAGTAAAGAAAATGCTGATAAATTAGCGGAAAGACTTAAGAATAATGATTTTAATCCCCAACTGGAGTTCACAACAAGCGGTTATATTCGTATAATCCTTAAAGACATTTCTAATAATGATTTAGAAATGGTTAACAACAGATTAAGGGGTTTGGGGTTTTCCAATGTTCTTTTACGAAAACCTTGAAAATTAAATAATGAATACAAATTTTTCCATTGTACCCAAAATTCTTTTTCAGAATCCCGGCATGTCTTACCAGATAGCAAGAAATTTTGGAAGGAAATTGAAGGCAGATATAATAGACAGAAACCTATACGGTGGGATTTCCAAAGAGTTGAGCCTTATCTATTTCAGGATCACACCTCTTTGTAATTTAAAGTGTGTTATGTGCGGACAGCGGGGTGATAAGGGTGTGCTTAAGGGTAAATATGCAATCGAAGAATCAAAAAAAATTATTCCCCTGGACCGGTATAAAAATCTTGTTGATGAAATTGCTCCCGGGAGACCTATTTTTTACATGTGGGGTGGTGAGCCTTTTATGTATCCTGATTTCATGGATCTTGCCAGATACATCATAAGTAAAAAGTGTATTCTAAGCGAAAATACAAATGGTACTTTTTTAAAAAAAGAGGCAGAGCGGATTGTAAAAGATAAATGGAATGCCCTTCTTGTCTCTCTTGATGGTTTTGAAGATATTAATGACGACATTAGAGGAAAGGGATCATATAAAAGGGTAATTGAAGGTTTTAAAGAGATAAACAGACAGAAAAAGCTTCAAAACAGTAAATTCCCCCATATGGGAATTGTAACAACAGTGAACAATAAGAACTATATGCATCTGGACAAGCTTGTTGAAGCGGTAAAAGACTTTGATCTATCCTGGCATTTCATCAATCTGGGAACATATACCAATGATAATATTGTACAGGTGCATTCAGAGTTTATGAAAGATAAACTGGACACAGATATATACTGTCTGGAAGCTTATAATACTGGATACAATGAGGGTATAGATGGTACAGAATTTAAAAAAATTCTGGATAAAATACATGCCCTTAAACCAGGTTATCCCATTATTACTATACCTGCTATAAACCCTGAAAAAATTACTGAATACTATGCAGATCTAAAAACAGTAGTACGGGATGAGTGTTCTGTTCCCTGGTCTCAATGTAATATTGATTATAACGGGGATGTTCATTTCTGTGCAGATTATCCTGATTATATTCTTGGAAATATTAAAAATGATAATCTTCATGATATTTTGAACAACGAAAGGGCAGTGAAATTCAGAAAAACTCTCAAAGAAGCTGATAACGGCCTGTTTCCCGGATGTGTCAGATGCTACCAAAACATGCTTTTTGGGCATAAAGTAAAAGGTTACTAGTTTGAAAAATAGTTCTAATAACAACTGCGGAACCAACAAAATAATTGATCTTAGTCTTGTTCGTGCAGTTCTTACTTTTCTTATAAAAAAAGAGACAAGAAAAACCGGTCTTATATTTATTGGGACTATAGCAACAACATTTTTTATCCCACAGTTTCAGAGTAGACTGAGAATAAAAAAAAGAAAAATTGTAAATGTAGATCATGAACTCGATGAGCTAATCCCGTTTTCTGCAGATTATATGAAAATATATATGGGTTTTATCCCGCTATGGATCAAATCTATCTATTTTATATATCTGGAATTCGGAAATATATCACTTCCTCTTGTTGCCGGGTATATCGATAAGATCGGCGAGCTCTACAGAAGTGGATTTGATGTCAGTAACAGCTGTCAGTCAACTACAACAAGACCAAGGTCAGGAAAAAATATACCACTAAAGATGATCCACTGGGCAGATCCCCACCTCCACTGTGTGCCGAGTCTTCATGTTATGATTGTATGTTTCAATCATCTGAGAATAGAAACCTTTATAAAAAAACTGGCCGGAGAAACTGCCGGTTATGAAGAAGAACTGGACTATCTGAAAAATCAGACAATACTCATTACAAATAGTATTTTATTTATGAAACAGCATAGTATTAACTGCATTCCTGCCGGTTTATTCGCCATATCAAAAGAGTGTTCTGAGTTTACTGATGAATATGCACTGGATTTAATTGAAGAGATAAGGAAGATGAATACTGGTTCAATAAATAAAATGGAAGAAATCGCTGCCTACATCTCTGATCTGTATATGGAATTCAGAAAATCATCCGGTTCAGATTCCAGCAAAGAAGTCCTCATAGACTTTCTGCATGAATATGAAAATAGAACAAGGGATGAAGCTCGTTGACATAATGATCGTTTTTTGGTACAAATAGCGTCAATGTTACTGGCCAAAAGCTTAGCTTACAGTTTGCATATTCATCCTGGCTGGTCGCATATTTCTGATGGTCGCAAACTTCGTTTGCTGCTCGCACATGCATCCTTAGGGCCTATAGCTCAGTTGGTTAGAGTCCCTGACTCATAATCAGGTTGTCCAAGGTTCAAGTCCTTGTGGGCCCATAAAAGCACCTCTTTTGAGGTGCTTTTTTTATGCCTAAACCCTTGGATAGTAACAGTTTAAGCAATTTTTACAAATATTACATTTTGGCAATTTAGTACTGACGCCGATATTGACGCTCTTTGATATGTGATTTGGGTATTTATTGCTTAAATATTTGGTATTTCTGTTTGGATTTCAGGGTATAAATTGGCTTCTTTATCTGGGAAAAATCTATCAGCAATTTGTCTTGTTGGTGGGGATATTTATGCTAAGAAAGATTGTATGGCAGTAGACAGCCCTTTTACAGGTAAGGAACTCCCATTGCTAAGTTACGAGACTTCTTGTTAATCAATATTTTGCATGAACGAGAGCTCTTGTTAAACGTAATTCTCCATCATCAAGTCATCTTGTTTATGCAAATTCTACGCTATCAAGAGCTCTTGTTGATTAAAAATCAGAGTCAATAAGACAGCTTGTTGCGTATTCAAGACCCCTATATTTTTGCTCTGGACGATATTAAATTGAGGGCAAAAATGATTTTATATTTTCGGCGGTAATTTATTGTTAGTACGGGGACAACTCTAGCTATCTTCATTTGACATTCCTTTAAATCAACTTATCACGTAATCAGATTATATTACATTCCCAAATCAGCTGCTGATTGAACTGTTAAAAGACCATCTGCAAACTGTTTAACTTTTTGCAATTGCTCACCTTCAATTACAATTGGATCTGATGTTCCATATTTAAATATGATTGGAGATTTAGCATTGGCAATTCGCTTTACAATATCTTCATCAATTGTAGATTGTATTCCTTCTTCGAGACTATCAGTGATGACACCGGAAGGGCGCGGATATAAATATCGATAGGGATCAGGATCTCTCAAAGTATAAAATGTTCCATCAATCTCCATTATAAACTCTTCTAAAATAGTAAGGTGAGTACCAGTTCTAAAAATATAGAGAGTTATGGAATAGACAAATGTGTCATTCGTAATTGTTTTTTCTAACCAAATAGTGAAACTATCCGCAAAGAAATGGTCTATATCAACGATTTCGTATCTAATATAGGCCGTCATTTTGCCTTCTTTATTTTCGTCTTCTCTATATAATCCCGGTATACCATTAACGGTTATATCTTTAACGGACATACAGCTACTGAATAAAACTACAATAACGCCTAAGATAAAAAGTGACTTTTTCATAACATACCCCTATAATAATACGTTTAGTAGATGCACTTTTAGTAATTCAAATAATTCTTTTAGTACATTGATGTAAATAATTATTATGATTTTATAATGAGATATGTTTAAGGTCAACATATCTAATAACACACTGATTAGAAACTCCGTAGCATCCAGATCATCACTTCATAT
>CBDVAD010000052.1:0-12929 GCA_965371875.1 uncultured bacterium | reverse complement strand
TTTGCCGGTGAAATACCACTGGGAATTTTTACATCAATGATCGGAGCAGGTGCTTTTATAATTTTGCTCATGAACAGAAATATCAGGATACAAAAATGAGCAACACTCTTATCAAGTTGAAAAATATCAGTTTTACATATAGCTCTGAAAATAATCATGTCCTTAGAACGCTGTCACTGGAAGTTCAACAGGGTGATATTACAGCCATTCTGGGACCAAACGGCATTGGAAAAACAACCCTTCTTCATCTTATCCTGGGCTGGATCAAGGCTGACAGCGGTTCCATATACCTTGATGATAAAAAACAGGAAGAGTATTCCAGAAGAGAAATGGGCAGGCTTATAGGCCTGGTCCCACAGGATGAACACATTACATTTGAATATTCACTGCTGGAATATGTACTCCTTGGGCGGTCACCCCACCTCCACTCGTTGGAATCCCCTGGTAAAAAGGATTACAAAGCAGCAATGACTGCTCTTGAAAAGGTTGGACTTGAAAATCTTGCAAACAGACCTGTTACCCACTTAAGCGGAGGAGAAAAACAACTGGTTTTGGTAGCCAGGTCCCTGGCACAGGAGCCGAGAATTCTACTTTTAGATGAACCCATGAGTAATCTGGATATTGCAAATAAAATAAAACTCATTGAAGTCCTGCGTTCCCTTAAGAAGGATGGCGTAACTATACTCTTTACAAGTCACGAACCGGAAGTTGCAGCCGGTATAAGCAATTATCTGGTTCTTATGGGGAATGGCAATGTAATTGAACATGGAACTGCTGATAAAGTTCTAACCAGTGAATCACTTAGCCGAATTTATGGTATTACCGTAAGGGTAGCTGATTATGAAGGGAAAAAAATAGTTATCTGGCATTAAGAGAGAGGAGAAAGGCTTTTAGGCTATTAGACTGTTAGGAAAGATAGGATACGGGAAGACTGCCCTAATAGCCTTCAGCCTAAATGCCTTCTCCCCCGGTTAATCTAAACAATCTGTATATCTGGAATAGACAATAGAATTATGGTATACCTATTCAGATGACTAACAAATATGTGGCACTCATAGGCGCAGCTAACATTGATATACAGGGTTTTTCAAAAAACACATTAATTGACCGGGACTCAAACCCCGGAAAAATTGAATTCTGCCCTGGCGGAGTCAGCAGAAATATTGCCGAGAACTTATCCAGACTGGGGATACAAACAGAATTGATATCTGCTATTGGAGGAGATCCTAATGGAGCTCTTATACTGGACAGCTGCAGATCCTGTGGTATAGGCACCAATCACTCTTTAATAATTCCTGATGCAGTATCCTCTGTTTATTTGGCAATTATGGATAAGACCAGAGATATGGCTCTTGCATTATCAGATATGACAATTTCAGATAGAATAAGTGTTGATTTTTTGGAAAGCAAATCTGAAATACTTAATAATGCCGCAGCAATAGTGTTTGATACATGTCTTTCCACTGATGTTATGGATTATATTCTTACACAGTTTAAAGATAAGCCAATCTATGTTGATCCGGTATCAGTCGGAAAAGCAAAAGCTATAAAAAATCTAACTGGTAAAATTCATACCCTGAAGATGAATAAACTTGAGGCGGAGTTCCTGTCGAATACTGAAATAGAAGGAATACCCGGCCTGGAAAAAATATCAGCCTGGTTTCTGGATAAAGGAGTAAAAAGAATTTTTATAACCCTGGGAAGAAACGGCGTATACTACAGGGATTCACAAACATCAGGAAGTTATAAACCGGATGAAGCTGTTATCAAAAATGCTACAGGTGCAGGAGACGCATTTATGGCAGGCATAGTATACGGCAGTCTTAACGGCTATAATCCTGAAAAAATTGCCCGCTTTGCATCTGGTGTTTCATTGGCAGCATTGGCAGGTGAAAATACAGTGAATCCGAAAATAAATTTTGAATATATTGGACAGATTGCAGGAGAGCTCTTCTGATTTTAATTTTCAAATGGACAAAACTAATACACGCACAAATAAAATCAGAATAGCCAGATCATTTGGCTTTTAAAGATGCCGGTTTATAGCGAAACCTTTAATTTTATTGAAGGTTTCTGCGGGAACCGGTTGAAGCAAATGAATCAACAGTATTACAATTATAATATTACTATAGCAGGAGAAAATTTTAATGATTAGCGATTATATTGATATAAAAGAAGAAGTGAAAGATGCTCTGGCTGAGAAAAAACCTATAGTGGCACTGGAGTCGACAATAATATCCCATGGTATGCCATATCCTGAGAATATTATAAGTGCAAAACGCTCAGAGGCAATAATCCGTGAAGCCGGAGGAATACCTGCCACAATAGCAATTATTAAAGGTAGAATTAAGATTGGACTGACAGATAATGACCTCGATCATATGGGTAAGGATTCCGGAATTACAAAGGCCAGTAGAAGAGATATGGCTATGATTCTCAGTAAGGGGATAGACGGAGCAACTACTGTAGCAACTACAATGCTCTGTGCAGATCTTGCAGGTATTCGTATTTTTGCCACTGGAGGAATTGGTGGTGTACATAGAAATGGGCAGGTAACTATGGATGTTTCTGCGGACCTTCAGGAACTGGCAGGAACAAATGTGGGGGTTGTATGCGCTGGAGCAAAATCAATACTGGATATCGGTCTTACTCTCGAATATCTGGAAACTCATGGCGTTCCGGTGATTGGATACGGGACAGAAAATTTTCCAGCCTTCTATATAAGGGAAAGCGGTTTTAAAGTTGATTACAGAGTGGACAATCCAGCAGAGATAGCACGGGCTTTAAAAGTAAAATGGGATCTTGGTCTTAAGGGTGGAATGGTAATTGCCAATCCAATTCCGGAAGAATTTGAGATGGACAAGGAATATATCTCTGCTGTTATTGATGAGGCCGTCGAAGCTGCTGAAAAAGAGGGTGTAAAAGGAAAAGGAATTACTCCTTTTGTACTGGCAAGACTTCATAATAAAACTGGGGATAAAAGCCTTTTTGCAAACAAAGAGCTTGTTTATAACAATGTCAGGCTTGCAGCACAAATTGCCATTGAGTATGCAAAACAGTAGAGACAGGTCGCGACCTGTCGATAATGGCATATAATATCAATTCATTATTAATATATAGATATATCCATCTATTGTGTTATAGTGGTTAACATGAAAAAAAAGAGAGACTTTGATTACAAACTAATATTTGACAAACTAAGAGATTCCGTATTTATTCATAATTTAGACGGGAAAATACTGATGATCAACTCCGCTGCCTGCAGCAAGCTGGGTTACAGCAGGGAAGAGCTGCAGAATATGCAGGTCTCCGATATAGATTCACCTGAATTTAGCAAATTAATACCCGAAAGAGTGAAAAACCTGAGAAAGAACGGAGAGGCAATCTTCAAATCAGCTCATGTGGCTAAAAGCGGCAGGATCATTCCAATCGAAGTCAGCTCAAGTATGATTGAAATTGATGATAATCCTGCAGTGCTCAGCATTGCCAGAGATATTTCAGAGCAGAAAAATGCTGAGGAAAGCATGGAGAACCTTCTAAAGATAAAAACTGTCATTTCTGAAGTTTCCTCCTCTTTGGTTTCTTCCGAAGATTTTGATGATTCGGTTAACAACGTCCTGGAAATAATTGGAAGATCCTGCGGAGCAGACAGGATATGCATGTCAAAGCTGGGCTCTGAAGGAAAAGATATTAAAAATACCCATAACTGGTATAAAATGAGTAAAGAGAATATAAAACTCATTCCTCAGGAAATCTATCCCTTCTGGAAAGATCAGCTTAATAGAGGAGAAATCATTCAGATTAATAATATATCAGATTTAGGAGATGATTCTGTCGAAGTGAAAGAGATGCTTGAATCTGCAAATATCAGATCACTTTTAATCCTTCCAATCTTTAATACTGCAAATACTACATCCGGTTTTTTAGGATTTTACAAGGAAACAAAATCAGAAGGATGTTTCACTAATGATGTTCAGGAACTATTAACTCTATCAAAAATTATCCAAATTGCTCTGCAGCGTAAAATGCATGAAAGGAATTCTCTGGAGCAGAAAAAATTTCTGTCTACCGCTCTTGATTCTCTGCCTCATCCTTTCTACATGATTGATATAGAAAACTATGAGATTATATTTGCCAACAAGGCAACATCAAGAGAAAAAATTGGACCAGGCTCTACCTGCTATCATATAACCCACAACCGGACAACCCCCTGCGATGGAGATCATTACTGTCCCCTTGAGGAAGTTAAAAGAACAGGAACTCCTGTTATCATGGAACACCTCCATTATAACAATGAAGGGGAACCCAGAAATGTAGAGGTCCATGGTTATCCGGTTTTTGATGAGGAGGGAAATGTATCTCAGATGATTGAGTACAGTTTGGATGTAACAGATAAGAAGAACCTTCTCAACAACCTGGAGCTCGAAAAACAACTGGCCGAAAGTGCCGATAAGCTTAAATCTCAGTTTCTTGCAAACATGTCCCATGAGATCAGAACACCTTTGAATTCAATAATTGGATTTCTTGAACTTACAATCGACAATGATGATCTGAAGGATAAATACAAGGAGTACCTCGGCTATTCCCTGGAGAGTGGGAAACTTCTCCTTACCCTCATAAACGATATACTGGATCTTTCAAAGATAGAGGCAGGGCAGCTTGAGATTGAGAATGCTCCTTTTTCCCTTAAACAGGTTATGGATTCTGCAATGTCATCGGCCAGGGTTCTCCTCTCTGAGAAGAAATGGATTGACCTGCGCTTCAACAACTCAATAAGCATTCAGGACGATCTTACAGGTGATTCTTTCCGCCTGGAGCAGATCCTGAATAATCTAATAAGCAATGCCATAAAATTCACCTCTAATGGATTTATTGAATGTGGTGTATCTCTTCTGGATAATGAAACTCTTGAATTTTATGTCAGGGACAGCGGAGTGGGAATTGAAAATGACAAAATAGATAGAATCTTCTCCCCCTTCCAGCAGGCCGAGTCTAATACCACCCGAAAGTATGGAGGAACCGGTCTTGGGCTGACAATTACAAAGCAGCTTATTGAACTGATGGGCGGAAGCATACGGGTCAAATCTAAAAAGGGAGAAGGCTCATCATTTTTCTTTACACTCCCTTACACTGTTGCACCCGGGACATCCCTTTATAAATCAGAAACTGCAGCTTCTGAAGGACAGGAAGCACCTGCAGAAATAAAAACAATCCTTGTCGCCGAGGATGAATCGACCAATCAAAAACTGCTTGAACACATTTTAACGAAAAAGGGCTATTTGATCAGGATAGCCGTAGACGGAAGAGATGCTGTTTCAATTTATAAAACAGACCCTTCCATAGATCTTGTATTAATGGATATAGGCATGCCCCACTTGAGTGGTCTGGAGGCTGCAGCTGTAATCAGGGATATAGAGAAAAAGAATCACAGGAAAAGAATTCCTATTGTTGCTATTACAGCTTTTGCCATGAAAGGGGACAGAGAAAAATGCCTGGATGCCGGATTTGATGACTATCTGACCAAACCTCTGGATCAAAAATTACTGCTAAAAACTTTGGAAAAATATTTTTAAGAGCTTTCTGCATTTCCGGTAAATTCAATTATATCTCTATTCTTAAGAGTTATTTCAATTACTCTATATTCTTTTTTTGGGATAAACCTGCCAATAAACTCATCTATCAACTCCGGCCGAATAACCAGATATAGATTACGATTTGCGTCAAAACTGCTTATTAAAGAAAGGATGGGAGAAAATCCATACCCCTTTTCCATTTCGAGAGGACCAATTTCATCAAGAAACAGATCCGCCGAGCCTTTGGTCAGTACCTTTTCAAGAATTTCATTGGCTTTAATAAAACCTCTTTCACTGAAAGAAAAAGGTCCATATGATGGACCGTCCAGAAGCTTATCACTTCTACCCAGTTCCCACCGCTCACTATTTGCCATATTTAAGGCATAAAATCCAACCTTTTTTTCATCCTCATCATAAACTGCAGGAGTCATTATGCCCGAAGGGTATGTTCCGTTCTTTTTTAGTTCTTCTATCATCTTTAACAGGAGAGTAGTCTTTCCTACACCTCTGCTGCCTGTTATTATGGTTATCATTTGCTTATCTTACTATCATAACAGATGATTGACAATTGGAGGTTAAGAATGTATTTGCTTGTCGTTTATGTTCCGGAAGAGAGTCTTGAAAATGTAAAGTCAGCCGTTTTTACTGCTGGTGCAGGAAAAATTGGCAATTACAGCAACTGCTCATGGCAGGTAAAGGGAAATGGACAATTTAAACCGGAGATCGGTTCTTCCCCTTTTCTGGGAGAAGTAAACAAACTGGAAAAAGTCGATGAGTATCGTCTGGAACTTGTCTGCCTGGACAGGGATATTAAAAATATTGTCCAGGCAATGATCAAAGCCCACCCATATGAGACTCCGGCCTATCATCTTGTTAAGGTTTTTACATTGGATGATTTAAGCTAACAACTATTTCCTGAAAGTTGCCTCGTTGTATTATAAAATATTGGTAACATTAATCCACTATATTATTAATTTACCAAAATAAAATCTCTTCATATACACTTTCAGGAGAATGTATGATTCTCCTGAAGCATCAGCGCAAATTACCCTGTATTAATTATAGAGGTAGAAAATGAATAACAAAAATGATCACTATATCAAACCATCTCCAGATATGAACTTGACTTCATATCACTACACTAGATATAATCTATGTGGGATGTGAATTCTACTGAAGAATATCTTTTTTGGTTTTCACGACAAGATGATCATGTAAAAGAAGCTATTTTTTCGGTAACTTTACTTCTACGGGAGTTCGGACCACTTTTAAAACGACCTTATGCTGATACGCTTAAAGGGTGCAGTATTAAAAACATGAAGGAGCTCCGAATAAGAACCCCTTTGCATGTCATTAGGATTGCATATTATTTTGATGAAAATCGAAAAGCACTTCTACTGATAGGTGGTGATAAAAAAGGGAAAAATGAAAAGGACTTTTATAAAAAATTAATAGCTGATGCCGAAGCATTAATAAGGAAATATCGGGGTCAGGAGGAAATATAATGACGATTGTTAAGAACGCAATTAGCGCTATGGGAAACCAAATGAAAGAAGAACAAGTACACCGTGCCCGACTTACTGCTGAACGTGAAATCCTGTCTATTCGATTAGCTGATTTACGGGAAAGACAAGGTATTAAACAATCTGATCTCAAAGCATTTACTCAGACTGCTGTCTCCAAACTTGAAAGACGTAAAGATATGAAAATTTCAACTTTGATTGAGTATCTTGAGGACATCGGAATGGGGTTGGAAATTCGTGCTTACCCAAAATCCAGAAATTCAAATGTAAAAGCCGAAACACTGCTCAAAGTTTGATTATCTAATCCCCAGCCTCCTGTCAATAACAGATCTGGTAACACTCAATATCTCACCTGTCTCAACACGGACCAGCCTTAGAAAAAGCTCAAAAGAATCATCCATTCCAAACATATTTCCTGTTATAAGAACATCTGCATTCAGAATCTGTCCTATCTTAACTGCATCTTCTCCCTCGGTTATTCCAGATAACTGAAGGTTTTGCTCCTCCAGAATTTTCTGAATATCTTTCCTTTCTACAAGAGT
The DNA here is from genome assembly GCA_965371875.1 of uncultured bacterium. GTDB lineage: Bacteria > Spirochaetota > Spirochaetia > B11-G9 > B11-G9 > JAJRQE01. The sequence continues at coordinate 5,291 of CBDVAD010000052.1, read as the reverse complement.
AAAGATATCTGATGATTCAGCGGACAGGATGAGTCTTTCTGCAAAATATTCAGCATCCAGACTAAGCGCGTCCTGTTTATAATTAAAAGGAACTACTGCAGCTTTGGTTTTTGAATCCACTGCATAAGTGGAGTAATCTCTTAGCTGTTCAATAGCCATAGCAAACAGAGTATCCAGAGTTTCTTCTTTCTTTTCAGAATCAATCTTGTTTGCTTCAAAAAATGGATCATCTAATTCCAAAGGTTTATCTGACAGATAACTAAGCTCCTCTTTTGCAAACCTGATAATTATAGCTTCGAGCTTATCTGTCTGGAAATTGGCACCTGTGTGATGACTTACACTTCCTGCTGTACCACCCTCACTTTCTCCCTGTTCTCCATAGGTAAGAAAAATATACCTGCCTGATGTAAACTGGGAAATCTGACGGAGGATATATTCTCCATCCAGAGGCAGTCCGCCGGTTCCTACAGAATGGATCTTTATACCTCTCTCTTTTGCTTCTATAGAAGCCTGTGCATAATCATATTCCTGACCATAGTCCAGATGAGGAGGAGCATCGGTAATGATAAAAGCCAGGCGTATTCCGTCTTTATTCCACCTTATCTCTTTCATGGAATCCTCCAGGGCCGCCTGAAGATCTTCCGGTGTATCTCCGCCTCCGTATGCTTCTACCATATTAAGTTCTTTCTGAAATCTATCCAGGTCATCGGTCAGAGGAACAATCTGTGTTCTGTATTCCTCATCACCATCATCTTTATACAAAACCAGTCCAAAACGCAGGTGAGGTTTCGTGGGAAGAGAGCTAAGATTAAGGTGAATAAGTTGTATAGTTGCCTTAAGGCGCTGAATCTCTTCTCCCATACTTCCTGTTGTATCGAGAATAAAAAGTATGTCCAAAGGTGTCCGATCTTCCAGATCTCTCTTTGTATTAAGAATAAGATCAATCTCTCTTCTTCCCTCTCTTGAAAATTGATCCCCTGTTTTTTTACCACTGCTCAAATCCTCAACCAGAACTTCAAAGTTTTTAAGATCTCTACCGAAGAGAGATGGAAAAAACCTGAAACTTCCATCTGCCAGAGTTGTACCGGTAGTAAGAGTTCTGACTCCGGATTTTATTGAAACTATTGCATTGGGAATTCCAAGTCCATTTGTGTCCTGTACATTAAAAATAATACGTTCACTAATATCAAGATTCAAATGGGGAACTGTACTATACTCCTCCAGGAAATTTACAAAGTAGTTAAACTGTCTGTTATCATCAGAGTATCCAGCTTTGAGACCTGATTCTGAAGGAGGTGCAGAAATAGTTCTTCCTGCAGCTGGTGAAGGGGAACTGTCACTATAAGATTCGTCTTCTTCAGAGAAAGCTAACTCTTCACCGAGAAGGGAAGACAATTCTGAACTTCGAAGGATTTCATCTGCAAATACAGAAGGTTCCTCCATATCTGCACCTTTCTTTGATTTTGAAACCTCCGGTTCTGATTTATCTTCACTCTCAGAATCAGTCACTTCAGTAACTGGTACTGATTCTTTAGAAGTATCACCAGCTCCGCCATCTAAGGTAGTATCTTCCGATTCTATTGAATTTAAATCTTCGTCCGATAAAGATTTTTCAGTGCTGGCACAGGCAAAAATTATTATAGATGCAAAAAGGATTATAGATAACTTAATCAATGGTTTTCGGATTTCTTTCATCTTATTCCTCCAAGGTTGCATAGGCGAGCAGCAAACTTGTTTGCGACCAGCCTAAGGTTGCATAGGCGAGCAGGGACGGAGTCCCGACCAGCCTGAAGTCTACAGATAACTATATCACATATATTAATTTTTCATTATTCGTTTTTCATTATTCATTAACCAGCCTGACTCTCCCCGCTGAAACATCACGAATAGTTTCAGCAGCAGAACTTAGCTCTTTCTCCGGAAGGTTCCCTGAAATATGAATTTGTGTATCAAAAACAGGTTCTCTAAACTCTGCTGAATGTATTTTTAGAATTTTTATAACCTGATCGTACAGATCATATGTCAGATCAATATTAAACCCGATCTTAGCTACAAGCTCCTCAACAGGCAAAGACTCTATAACCTTTTGGGCTGCTTCAGTATAGGCCTTAACCAGCCCCCCTGTACCAAGCTTTGTACCTCCAAAATATCTGACAATCAGCACAATAATATTGGTTATATCGCTACCCTTTATAACTTCTAAAACAGGACGGCCTGCAGTACCGGAAGGCTCCCTGTCATCACTGAATCCAAAAATATCGGCACTTGTACCACTCAGAAATGCATGGACAACATGGGAGCAATCAGCATACTCCTTCCGGGTTGCCTTAACTATTTCTTTTGCCTCTTCCGCAGATGAGACATGCATTCCTATTGAAATAAACCGGGATTTCTTAACTTCTATTGCTTCAAGACTTCTTCCCTTTGGTACCAGCATCAAATTCGTCCTGAAGGATCATGGTTGAAGATATTATCCCGAACCGGCATATTGTTAAGCAGTTCATCAGAAAGAGACGTAATTTTTGCCATTATCTTAGGATCCGGATGGATATTAAGTGAAGCAATATTCTCTTCAATCTGCTTCCTGTTTCTTGATCCAACCAGGACTGTATCCATCCATGGTCTTGTCAGAGACCAGTAAAGAGCAAGTTTGGATACACTGATTCCCGTGGCCCGGGCAATCTCTTTAAAAGCTTTAAGAAAGGTTTCAACATACTGGCTGCTGTCATCGTAAAAGAATGCTAATTTATTTCTGGGATCTTCCGGTAAAAATTTTTTACTAATATCAAAATTATCCGTTATTATCCCCTGAGCAAGGGAACTGTAGGATACTATTCTTATCTCTTTTTCTATGCAGTAAGGGATTATATCTTTTTCCGGGAACCTCCAGATAAGAGAATATCCTGTTTGATAGTAATCTATACTGCCTGTATCTTTTAACAATTCCATGTCCTGGATACTGAAATTGCTTACACCAATATACTTTATTTTACCTGCCTGTCGAATTTTTTCCAGAGCTTCCATCATTGGACGAAAATCGAATCCAGGTTTTGGCCAATGGATATATAAAATGTCTATCCTGTCGGTACATAATCTTTTCAGGCTTATATTTATGTATTTTTCAACTTTATCTGCAGGGAGCCAGATGGTTTTTGTTGCGATAATGACATCTTTGCGATTATTTTTTAGTTGTTGACCGGTAATCTGTTCTGATCGTCCATTACTATAGGACCTTGCAGTATCAAAGTGTTTTATGCCACCCCGCAAGGCTGCCTGAATTGTTTTTACTGAATCATTGTGACTTTGCCTGCCCCAGTACCAGTCTCCACCGAAAGCCCAGCAGCCCAAACCCAGTTTTGCAAGTTTCATAGGTAATCATATCTGATTGCAGGAGAATAATTAATAATGAAAACCGAATAATGAAAAATTAATATATCAATAAGATTTTATCAATAAACCAGGAATACCTTCTCCTGGAATAACCTGCTCCCCCAGCAGAATTATGACTGCGCTGAAAAACAGAACAAGTATAATTTTATAACCCCTGTCACCGGATTGTTTTTCCGGAGGAGTGGCATCCTCTGTAAACAGACGGGATTCCATGGCATCGGACAGATCTTCCGCCTTTACCAGAATTCCGTCAATAAGAGGTAACCCAAGTCGTATTAGATTGCGAAGAGGGGTCCAGCGGCTCATTCCGCACCTGGACAACATTGCTTCCCTAATCTCCCGGACCTGATCCAGTATTATTGGAAGCATAGTCAGACTCAATCCCAATATGGTACTTAATCTTCTGGCTGGAATAAAGTGCAGAGGTTTTAAAAGACGATAGATACCTGAACTTACAGCCATTGGATCTGTAGTAAATGTGAAAAGAAGTGCCATCCATAATATCAGAAAGAAACGAAAAGCTCTTAGTACTCCGGTAATCAACAATCCGCTTGAAAGAGTGTTAAATACAAGAATAACCGTTCCCATTATTAAAAAGAACCCTCCCTCCTTTATATAGGATCTCATCCTGATAGAAGAGAGTGAATGGGCAATAAGAATTACGGGGACCAGAACTGCCAGCCTGTAGAGACTGACAGGGAGTAACAACATACTGAAACAAAGCATCCCTGCCAGTTTAATTAAAACATCAGTATTGTGGAGTTTACTGTTTCCTTTCTGATAATGAAAAATTAAGACTTCAGCCATGTCATACTCGAAAGGGGACGGTCTGCCCCCCATGGTCGTCTGATTCCATACTGCTCCAAAAGAGGGAAGAGATCTGTGGGATCTCCCTGTGCACAGATCTCTCCCTGATTCATAAGAACAAGTCGGCTGCAATGGGCCAGAGCCTTCTCCAGATCATGGGTAATTAGGATAATGGTCCTCCCTTCTTCATGGAGCCGTACAATATCAGAAAGGACATCACTCACTCCGGGATAGTCCAGACCAATAAATGGTTCATCCAGAACAATAACGTCCGGTTTCATTATCAGTACAGAAGCCAGTGCCGCCCGCCTCTTTTCTCCACCTGACAATGTATGGGGCCTGCGATCTTTCAGCTCATTAAGACCCAGATCATCCAGAATTTCCATTACCTTTTCGTTGATCTTTTTTCTTGACCATCTAAGGTTTTCCGGCCCGAAAGCAATATCAGATGCAACTGTCTGCCCCACAATCTGGCTGTCTGCATTCTGAAACACCAGGCCAACCTTTCTGCGGGCTGCTGTAAGATCTTTCTGAATAGAACTGCCTCCAAAAAGCACTTCTCCCTCCTGAGGTTTGAGCAAACCGTTAAGATGCCGCATCAACTGGGTTTTCCCGGATCCATTGGGTCCTGCAATGATTGTAAATGAACCCTCCGGAAAAGAGATGTTAATATTGTTCAAAACCTTACGGTTTCCCTGATAAGTTCTGCTTAGTCCTTTTACTTCAAGCATGATCAGTCATCATTCAGAAAAGAGACAAACCTCTCTTTTAGCGGAATGGCCAGAGCAATTGCTGCAGCTGTTTTTATTAAATCTCCGGGAATAAATGGCATCATGCCAATTTTCAGGGTTTTGCCCCATTCCAGTCCAAGGGACAGTTTCAACCAGAAAAGTCCAGGGATATAGATAACTGCACCTGCTGCTACAGCAGCCATGGATGCCAAAAGAATGATCATCATCCTGGATTTTCCACCACGAGGTCGGAAAATAAGCCCCGCGGCTCCTGCTGCCAGGAGGTAGCCAAGAAGATAACCACCGGTCGGTCCGCTTATCACTGCAAAACCCCCGGCACCTCCGGCAAAAACAGGGAGCCCA
>CBDVAD010000051.1:0-12930 GCA_965371875.1 uncultured bacterium | reverse complement strand
ACAAAACTGTGATTGACAAATCGAAGGAGACTGCCTGCATTACCTGCATTTATTTCCAGTGGCGGCAGACCTGGTATTTCGTCAGGATAATCCCAGGCAAACTCTGTGCCTGTAGAAATATCTTCATTGGAATCATCATAAGTAGATGCTTCCTGAACGATACCTGTGTACTGACCGATGAGATCTCCCCTAATCAGGAATTTATCTGCAAATAATCCATAACCAATATTGTTATCTGCTTTTTTAATATACAGTGGTGCATGGTAGTAATTCTTTAGCTGCTCTCCATACTTTTTTTCCAGATTGTTAAACTCATCAATGTTATCCATGTAATAAGTGCTTTTGCGAAGATCGCAAGCTTTTTGTTCCGGATAATGGATCTCATTAGCTGCAATGTGTCTTATATCAAGATTTATGAAAAGCAGTTCAATTTCTTTTTTTGTTTTGTATTTATTCACAAATTCTACCTATGCCTCCAGTTTCCCATATCCTGTCTTCTTTCTCTGCCATACCCCTTCCTCCACTTTACTTATTCATATATTATCTTAATCATACAAATACTTTAAGGAGCATACCCCAAAATGCAGAAGGGATATATACAGATCTACACAGGAAACGGCAAAGGGAAAACCACAGCTGCTTTTGGTCTGGCACTTCGGGCCAGCGCTTATAGTAAAAAGATATTCATTGGCCAGTTTGTGAAGGGTATGAAATATGGAGAACTCGAATCAATAAAAAAGTTTTCTGACACTATTACCGTGAAACAGTTTGGAAGAGATTGTTTTATATATAATGATCCGGAACCTGAAGATATTGAAGTCGCAAGAAAGGGATGGGACGAAGTAAATAAAATTCTTATTGAAAATAATATCGACATTCTTATATTGGATGAGATTGGGATTGCAATACATTATAAACTGATCAGCACTCAGGAGGTCATAGACTTTATTAAAAGGAAACCAGCAGAGATGGAACTTATCCTGACAGGCAGATACGTGCCTGAGGAACTTTTTGAACTGGCTGACCTTGTGACAGAGATGAAAGAAATAAAGCATTATTACACTAAGGATGTGCCGGCAAGAGAGGGTATTGAATTTTAAGCTGGTTTTTCAAGCTTTAGAGTACAGTAATTGCACTATAGTCTAAAGGCTATCAGATTTTAGTGACCCTGTAAATAAAACTGTTAATGAAACCCTTTCAGAAAACAAACAATTTTGTACAACTATCCATAGAAACTATTGTAATATTTTAGAATTGCAATACAATTACATCCAGTATGAATCGATTATTCGAAACTAACAGTTTAATCTTCTCACTCTGGCTCCTTTACTGGATCAGTGGGTTGACGATATGTTTTGCAGCAACAGGATTCAGTATTACCCGACTTAAAATTAGCAGGGAAAAGCATCTATGGTCATTAATTTTTCTCCAGTTGGTTTTAGCATTAAATTTATTCATAAATTTTGTAGCGGAACTCAATTGGTATAAACCTGTTTTAAGTGATGTTTCCAGGGTTGGAGGAATGATTACCACATCTCTCATTATAACCGCCATCGCTGGACTTACACACTCTCAGAAAGTCACAACTTTAAACAAAACAGTAGGTCGCTTCTTTCAAATTTCAGGACTGGTAATGGCAATCCATTATCTTCTAAGTTATATCTTTTTTATGACTATTAAATATGACGGCTCCATAAAATATTTTGGCGGATACAGATATATCCCTGCATACACAGTTTTTATTCTCCAGGGGATCGCCTTGCTATATGCAGCAGCAGCACATTTTGCATCAAACCCTAAAACACAACTTGAGAAACGCAGGATAAAATTAATCAAAAAAATTATGCTGGCTGTTGCAGTGCTTTTTCCTTTGAGTTTTATTGTTGATTTGGTAAGATACTTTTTTCCGCCTTTATGGCAGATACTGGAAGAGGAAAGACTGTTTCTTGTCCCACTATACTTTAGTATTATAAATATCATTTTTATTAGATATAGCGCCACATGTTTTATTGAAAATGAAATTACTACAGTATTTTCATTACTTTCTCCCAGAGAGAATGATGTAGCGGATTTGCTATGCAAGGGTAAGAGATATAAAGAAATAGCAGATATTTTGTATATAAGTCTTTCGACCGTTCAGTCTCATGTTAAAAATATTTATCGAAAAGCCGAAGTAAGCTCCAAAGAAGCTCTTATTTTAAAAAAAGATTATCCCTAAAAGAATCACATATATATGGGATGTTTCCCCTTCCATTCATACCTTAATATACAGCCAGTAAATACTATTAAACAGGACTCAGGTACATTGGGGTTCGGAGGCAAGAATGAAAAAACCAGCATTAATTCTAATTCTTTTAATTATTGGCAGTCAGCTCTTCAGCCAGGTGTTAAATGAACGAAAAAAACCTTCAGAAGAAGAGTTCAACGTGTTTGTAGGATTATTCGTTCCCATTAATCAATGGAATAATGGGGAGTTTGATGGAGATAGTTATTTTGTATCAGAGGAGGGAGGCATATTAGCTATTCCAAAATTAGATACCGGAATTGGTTGGGGGGCCATAGCCGGATGGTCATTCACCTATCCGGGACAATGGGTTAATTTCATCGTTAAATCTTCCTTCAGTGTCTCTCAAAGCTTTCATAGTGGAGAATTTGGGGGAGATCCTATGGATGCTTCTTTTCTAATGTTCTCCCTGGATATAGCAGGTGGAGTCCAGATCTTTGATAGAGTAACTCTGTTGCTTTCCTGTGGTTGGGGCATCCCCTATTTTCTTTCCATTAAAGATGGCTACATTGAAGGCACCGAACGCTCCGACCTTACCTATTGGGATCTACAGGATCTTAATGGAGGATTTGGAGTGGATATTGAAATAACTAAAAAAGTCTCCCTGTTTGCACTGGGAGAATACAGGCTTATCGATTTTGGAACAGGAAAATTTGATGATGGATCTCTCAAGGTGGAATACTTTGGAACATCAACATGGCATGGCAAATTAGGGTTATTATATTATTTATAAAGGGAAAACCAACAATAACTTCCCAGGCCGGGAACGGGAAGTTATTGGATAAATCTAAGAAGATTGGTCAGTTAGACTCTTATTAGTAGATTCAGGATGACAAGTGAAACAGGAGCATACCCCTCTTTTTCCGGAACAATTCTACTGAATCCTCCCTGCAGGTCAAGCCAGGGGAACAGGCTGGCAGTTATCTCTATACCGAACATTGATGCTCCCATCACCTCCATAAGGACATTCCAATAATTGTCTCCCTCAGAAAAGGAGGAAGTAGAGCCCAATAGACTTATTCCCAAGGTCTGGAGAGGATAATAGGTTAGCAAAAAACTACCTCCCGTTAGCTTATTGTTTTCCTGATCACTGATCAAAGAAAACGATGATTCCAGGGAAAGCCATTTCATCCCAGGCAAATCCAGCACTGTCTTTCCCCTAAGAGTTAGTATACTAATGTCCCAGGCAAGGTATGAGTAGATAGAAGTTCCGGAAGTTTCCTTGTAAAACAGGTCCGGTTGTAGATACCCTAAACCAGCAGATATTTCTGTATAGGGTGTAATGTAATATCCAACCTCTCCAGCCATAGTATGGTAGTGGAGAATGGCCCTGGTTTCGTCATCATTATTAACATCCTTCCATCGGATTCGTTTCTCTGTATAAGGAAATGTTATCGTTAGAGGAATTTTATCCCAAATCCAGTGGAGATTGAGATCGTATCCAACAGTTGTATCTTCCATGGTATTAATAGTTTCATCTATGTTTCTTTGATTCAAACCTGCAAATATCTGAGTTTGCAGACTGATAAACCCTGTATGGCTCATAAAATCAGCCTCCGCAACAGGGAAATTGCCAGTAGTTATTCTACCCATATAAAATGTAAAAACAGGGCTGAAATTAAGGGTAGATGAATCCTCTTCAATAAAGAGTTCCATGGAGGTACCGCCTGTCATTTGATACGATTCCGGCAATGACAGGAAATTACCTGCAAAAGACTGTATGGATGCACAAAAAAAGAAAAAGAACAGCCCTATTCCACTACTTATAATTTTTCCGCAATAGTTGGATCTCATTGTTTACTCCTCTTTAGTGTTTTTCTTAATCGGTTATACTCCAGACTTCCCACATATTATCTGCTCAGCTCATTAAAAAGATATCCCATGGATATGTGATTTTTCTATTGACTAATAAAAATTATCATGTCCGGCAATAATATGCCTGAATAACTTTTTGAACTGGCTGATCTTGTAACAGAGATGAAAGAAATAAAGCATTATTATAAGGCAGATGTACCTGCAAGAGAGGGTATTGAATTTTAATGCTGTGGGAAAACCTACACACCCCATTTTTTCATTTTTCTATTGACAATCTGTTTTCTACCCATATACTCGTTTTATATGAATACGAAAAACGGATATAAGGTTTGTTTATTAGTAATTCTTTTATTACTGATATCAATTTCTCCGGTATTTGCTGATTCTACAAAATTCCGTATAGTTTATGTATCAAAAATGCCTGAAATTGATACAACTTCCGACGATATAGGGGGATTGCCCGAACTTGGAACCCTGTTAAAAGAATCACGAAAGTTATATCAACATGTATTATTCCTTCATGGAGGAGATTCTTTGGCTCCCAGTGCCATGTCATCTTTCGATTTTGGATCTCATATGATAGATATACTCAACAGTCTTGAACCAACCGTAATGGCAATAAATGAAAGAGAATTTTCCTATAAGGAAGATGAACTGCTTTTAAGAATTGCAGAATCGGCTTTTCCATTTATTTCTGCCAATATATATGATCCGGTGAGTGGCGGGAATTTATACGGGGTTGAGGACAGCCTGAACATTGATATTGACGGTTTTAATATTGGAATCTTCTCTATTTTAAATGAAGCTGTTCATGAGAGTTTTCTGCCTGATAGAATTCAGGTTAGTAATTCAGCAAGTGCTATTATAAATACTGCCCGGAACCTGCAAAATAACGGCACAGATTTTCTTATTCTTCTTACGGGACACATCCTTCCTGAAACAGAAGATCTTCTTAATGACAAGACTGTCGATATGATATTTGAGGCTAATTCTACTATTGATTCTATACTGATCGTCAATTCAGGATTTTATGGTATACAGGGAAGCGGCAAGGGGAATGCCCTCGTAGTGGATGTGGAACTGATGCGTAATGATAATGAAGTTATAGCTAAGTTTTCAACCAGTATAGAATCTCTCAAAGATTATAAACCAGACCCCCTGATTTCTGAGCAAATTGAATATTATAATTCTATTTTATCAGAAATTATGGATATAACAATTGGTGTAACAGAAACATCGATGAATACAACAAAAAATGCTGTCAGAACAGAAGAAAATGCCTTTGGAAATCTTGTAGCTGATGCTATGCGTAATTACTACGATTCTGATATAGCTCTGGTAAATGGGGGAAGTATTCGGGGTAATAAAATATACGAAGCTGGATCGGAATTGACCCGGAAAGATATTCTTAAAGAACTGCCCTTTCGCAATAAAAGTACTTTAATCTCGGTTTCGGGATCCCAGTTGAAGAGTGTATTGGAAAACTCTGTCAGCCTTGTTGAAAATGTCAAAGGTCGATTTCTACAGGTTTCAGGAATTAATGTCAGTTATTGTCCGGATAACCCTCCCGGTTCAAGGATACAATCCATTATTTATAAGGGTAAACCAATTAGTCCGGAAAAAATGTATTCACTTGCTATATCTGAATTCCTCTATAAAGGGGGAGACGGATATGACATGCTGAAGCAGTCGAGCTTAGTAAGAACGTCCCGAAGAAGTTTGTTAGTGTGGGAAATAACCAGGTTATACATAGAATCTCTTACCAGGGTTTCTCCTGAAATTGAAGGTAGAATTCTCATCGTGTGCACTAATTAAATATGGAATTCAAAAAACCAAATCGTCGTTATAAAGTTGCAGTCACAGCATTCAGAGTCCTTGCTTTTATTCTCTTTTCTCTTGTATTGATATCGGCGATTGCTTTATATGGATTTTTCAAAACCAGTTCTGATCTTAGTTCTATCAGCAATGAATCTATTCCAAAAATTATCACAGGAACTCAGTTCACAGATTATTCAAAAAGTCTTGTTGTCGAAGTAGAAAGGCTTTCTTCATCAGAATCGGAGACACATCTAAGAATAAGTGCATCAAATATTGATGAACTTCTAATCCAGATCAGAGATCTGATAGAGTTGGAGGGGATGGAGAATCAGCAGATTAAAAATAGTATCAATGTAATGGAAAAAATATTACTGGAACTGGAGAAACTTGTTGCCTCCAGAATTCAGATTACATCTCAAATTGATAAGAAACAGGCAAATTTATTAAAACTGCCTGGAGAGATCTTTCATTTTGAAAAGGAAGAGATGGTAATATCCAATAATAGCATCATATCTGAGCTGATTTCTGAGTGGAGTACTATTGCTCTGGAAACTATTATTCTGGCAGGACAGGCAAGATCTGAGCACTCATTATATAAAATTCGAAATATAAGTAAATTGCTTTCAAATAATTTCCAGATACTTACTGATCTATCAGTAAATATGCCCCAATCACTGAAGAGAAGAGAAAATATACTGCAAGCTCTTTTATATGAAGAGATACTGGGAGCCATGGGTATTCTTCCAATGTTGATTGAACAGCAGACAATGTTGTCAAAATCTACAGCCCGTGCAAATCTTTCCCGCAGTCTGGTTCAGGACTTTGAGACTTTAACAATCAATATATTCAATTCCGAATTAAATACAACCGAAGAGAAATCAAGTTCACTCTCTCTTTGGATCAATCGCCTGGTTTTAATTTTTTCTGCTCTGGTTGGTATCTCCATATTAATAACTCTTATTTTGGTTTCTTCATTTAATCGTAATATAACAATGCGTCTGGTAAATTTGAATAAAGCTGTAAATAAAAATAATCTTGAAGCTGCGAAATCAATCAGTCTCAAAAGAAATGATGAAATTTCCGATCTATCTGAGAGCTTTCTGTACTTTGTTGAAGAAGTTGAGAAACGTGAAACTGAACTGAACAAGTTGGCTACCACAGATTCATTAACATCGATAAATAATCGCAGATATTTTATGGAATTGGCTAATAAAGAGATGATTCGAATAAAGCGGTCAAAAGAACTATTAGTCATTCTTATGCTTGATCTTGACAATTTTAAAGATATAAATGACAGTTATGGACATTCCGCTGGTGATATCGTATTAAGAGAGTTCTCGGGGCTTGGATTAAAATGTCTAAGAGATGAAGATATTTTTGGTCGGATAGGAGGAGAAGAGTTTGCAGTTTTCTTACCTCAAACCAAAATTGAAGATGGCCTGGTTGTAGCAGAAAGATTAAGAACCGGAATAGAAAATTATATATTTAAGTATAAAAATAATAAAATAAGATGCACCACAAGTATTGGAATTTCAAAATCTTTTGGAGATCAGATTCCTCTGACTGATTTACTGCAAATGGCTGATGAAGCATTGTATAAAGCTAAAAGGGCAGGAAGGAACAGGATCTGTATTTCAGGAGAATCCTGTAAATAAATTCAAAACTTTAACCCAAAAGAAAGTACCTGGACTCATGTTGGCTTTTCAAGTTCAAATGTATGGTAATTGAAAATATACCTTTTACTTATCACTTTTGTTAGAAAAATACCCAGTTTTTCATTTTTTATTAGATTGTCAAATTCTCCTATAGCTATGAGGGAATGAAGTTTTTCATCAATATAATCTGCAGGTAACGACCTGCGGCGGTTAAATATCTTCTTCTGACCTTCTACCCATGCCGTATACCAGGATAGACTTTTCTTTAATCGATCTACATTCACTTCTTTCATAGAATACAATTCAACCATGTGAGAAAGAAGAATTAGAATTTCATTATAAACAGGCATTTTATTTTGATAAAGATAATGGGGAACAAGAGGGTTTAATCCTTTAACCAGAGGTGGAAGTCTTTTATAAAATTCTTCCCGATATTGAAACAGAGGATTTCCTGAAACCAGATTTTTCTGATAAAGGTCCTCATAGCGGGAAATTAAATGGGGGAAATGCTCTCTTATAGTATGGAAATAGAGTTCTTTCTGTTTCCCCGGACGAAGTGTAAGAAAACCTGGAATAACAAAATCCACATCCAATTCTTTTAATTTTGCTAATAAGGGAATAAGATTCTCATCTGTATCACTAATCCATGGAAGCAATGGCATTAATAAAACCCCAACCGTTAACCCGGCTGCTTTGAAAACTCTAATGGTTTCAAGTCTCTCTATAGTAGTACCTGCATTAGGTTCGAAAATTTCTCTGTGTTTATCCTGTAAAAATGTAAGGGAAACAAAAAGGGTGAATCCACCTTTGCTATCAAGTCGCTTGAACAAATCCAGGTCCCGTTGTACCAGAGGAGATTTTGTTAATAGATGAAGGGAAAAATTATATTCACTTAATACTTCCAGACAGTCACGCATGATTTTTTCTTCTCTTTCCACTGGCTGATAAACATCTGTTACTCCGGAACCGATTGTAATAGGCCCCTTCTCCCGCAACCTGGGCAGTTCATCTCTTAACAGCTCTGCTAAATTCTGCCTTATCACTATATCCTTATCAAACTCGCCTTCAACGTAGTACTTCTCCGCTCTTCCATCACAGTAAATACACCCATGCTCACATGCATGGTAGGGAGAACATTTATACATACTGGTAGTAAATACATCTGCTAACAAACCTTTCCGGATTGCCTTTTTTACCTGTATGTATTTTTTATTGATCATTGAGATATTCTTTACTGACCCTTATTTGTTGTCAAGTGGCTGATAATTGAAATTGCAAGTGAAGGTTGTCTGTTAAATAATGTCTCTTTCCTATGAAGCTCCTATCGGTTTATAATCACTTATGGAATCAGAAAAAGGGTTTATCCTAACCAGATCTGCTTATGACAATAGAGGTTTATGTACTCTAAAATATTTTGGCAGATCCCCATCAGGACCTTTTCAGATTATAGTAAATTCTCATAAGCCATTATTCTTTGTAAAGCGTATTACAGAAATTCCGGATCTGCCAGGAATGGACAGACGTCAGGTTGAACTCCAGTCCTTCTCAAATGAGGATGTCGATGCGATCTACTTTGAATCATTGAGTTATTACTATGAAGGGAAACGAACTCTTCAAAACAAACAGATTCAGATGTTTGAATCGGATGTAAAACCTGCTGACAGATACCTTATGGAGAGGTTTATTAATGGAAGTGTAGAAATTTCCGGAAAACGGGAGCTAAAGGGAGAACTTACGCTCTGGTACAATCCAAAACTTAGCCCCTGTGACTATATACCTGTTTTAAAATGGCTGTCAATTGATATTGAGACTGAACCTAGGAACCAATTCGGAAGTGAGGGGCTTCTTTATTCCATTGCAGCACATGGGATTTTCAATAAAGATAATATTAAAAAAGTTTTCGTTCTGGACACAGATAATAACCAAATAGACAGTGATAAAGTTCCAGGAATAGAAGGTGCACAAATAGAGTATCGGACCAATGAAAAAGACCTCATAATATCTTTACTGAACTTTGTAAAAGTATGGGATCCTGATCTATTAATTGGGTGGCATGTAATTGGGTTTGATCTTAAATTTTTAGCTGATAAATGCAATACCTTACATATTCCATTTGCAATGGGCAGGGGAACGAAAAATACTTTTATCAATGAAAGAAGGAGCGGTATGTTCTCTGCAGATATTGAGGGAAGAGTTGTTATTGACGGCCCGCAAACATTGCGTTCTGCATTTTTTAAGTTTGATGATTATAAGCTGGAAACTGTAGCTATGGAAATTTTGGGCCGTGGAAAGGATATTACTCCGGATAAAGATAAGCTGAAAGAAATTATCTGGAGATTTAATAATGACAAGCCGGCCCTTGCAAGATACAACCTTGAAGACTGTATACTTGTTTCAGAAATTTATCAGAAGACAGGATTGATTGAACAGCTAAAAATACGCAGCCTTATTACAGGTCTGACAATAGACAGAGTAAATATGTCTGTTGCCTCATTTGATCATCTAATGCTCCCTGCAATTCATAGAAAAGGGAAGGTTGCATATGATATAGACGATGTTATTCCTGGTGGACACGCTGCAGGAGGACATGTTTTTACATCTGCTCCGGGGCTATACCATCATGTTGTAGTTCTTGATTTTAAAAGTTTGTATCCTACAATCATAAGAACATTTTTTATTGATCCTTTGTCTCTTCATGTAGCTCTTCATAAGGAACATGATATTGAACAACAAAGTGAGGGTACAAACACGATAACAACTCCATCGGGTCATAATTTTTCCAGCTCAGAACATATACTTCCGGAATTCCTCACAAAGATGATGGAACAGAGGGAACTGGCAAAGAAAGAGAAAAATTCAAATCTGTCCCAGGCAATAAAAATTCTGATGAACAGTTTTTATGGTGTAATGGGCACTACAGGATGTAGATTTTACCATCCGGATCTGCCATCGGCAATTACAGAAACAGGTCAATGGATATTAAAAACAACTGCATCGTTTTTAAGGGACAAGGGCTACCAGGTCATCTATGGTGATACGGATTCTGTCTTTGTATGCCTTAAGGAAAAGGATTTCATTAACCCTGAAAGCACTGGAAATGTATTGCAGGGATGGGTTAATGAGCACTTTAACAAAAAGATCAGAGATGAATTTGGAGTAGAATCAAAACTTGAAATGGAGTTTGAAAAACACTACACAAAGTTTTTTCTCCCGGCAATGAGATCTACAAGAGAGGGTGCAAGAAAAAGATATGCAGGATACATGAAAGACGGCAATATAGAGTTTAAAGGTCTCGAAGTTGTAAGATCAGACTGGACTCCCCTTGCAAAAAAATTCCAATCTGAGCTTTTTGAACGGTTTTTCAGAGACCAGGAATTAGTCCAGTGGATAAAGGATTATATTAACAAACTAAAAAATGGAGACCTGGATAATCTTCTGGCCTATAAAAAGAAGCTCTCCCGTAAAGCTGAGGAGTATACAAAAATAACACCCCCCCATATAAAAGCCGCAAGACTTGAAGATCCTGAAAATCAAAAAAATCTAAAAGAGATCCAGTATCTTATGACCTCAAATGGTCCTGTTCCTGTCAGTATGAAACCAACAGATATTGACTACAATCACTATATTGAAAAACAGATAAAACCTCTGGCCGATGGAGTTCTTTTTGCCATTGATCAGAGTTTCGATGAAATCATTGAAGGAAGACAGCTGGATCTATTTTCTTAGGATGCATGGCCGAGCAATAGGGCCGCATAGCCGAGCAGAGAGCGGAGCGAACGACCAGGCAAGCGCAGCAAATGACCAGGCTAGGCTATTCCTAAACTTTCACAGTTCTCCAGGACCCTCTTTTGGTATAGATAATAAATAAAAGACCCCGTATCAAAAAATCTATACACATAGCAAACCACACTCCTGAAAGGCCATAATTAAAATGGATTCCCAATAGCCAGGCAAGGGGCAGTCTAATTACAAATCGTGACAGGATCATCATTTTTAATGTAAATGCTGTATCCCCTGCTCCCTGCAGTCCACCACGAAGAACCATTGCAGGTGAAAGAAAAACAACCATAAGAGCATAGATTCTTAATGGCTGCCGTGTCAGAATTATTATTTCCATTGAGGATGTAAATAAAGATGTAAGATATTCAGGAAAAATAAAATATATAATTGATATGATTGCCATAACAAGTCCGCAGTAAAAGGTACCAATCCACATTATTCTCTCGGCTCCATCCGGATCTGATGCTCCAAGATGCTGCCCTGTCAGGGAGGCAGTTGCAATGGCAAAACCGAAACCCGGCATAAATGAAAGAGATGCAAGGCGCATGACAATATGAAATGATGCAATAGCAATATTACCCATTGGATTTACAGAAATTGCCATAACCAGAAGCTGACTGAAGGACATTGCAAATCGTTCAATCATTGATGGAACACCAATTTTTACTATTCGCATGAAATGGGACATACTGACATACGATCTCTTCAGTTTTAATAATCCTGCAGGTGAATATACAGAAATGATGCCAAGCACCAGGCTTCCCGCAAAAAAACTTAAACCAGAGGCCAAGGCAGCACCTCTAAGCCCCATTGAAGGAAATCCAAGCTTCCCAAAAATCAGAATCCAGTCTAATAGAATGTTAAGAATATTCATTCCGAACCCTACAAGCATTGGTGTTTTTGTATCACCTCTGGCTCGAAAGGAGGCACTTAAAGCGAGAAATGCAAAAATTACAGGCACAAAGGATATAAAAACAGAGTAATACTCCCAGGCAGTATCTATTAAATCCAGAGGAAGGCGCATAAACATAAATATGTATGGGGCCCCAAAAAGAAGAACAGGTGTAATAACTAATCCAAGTATTACAAGAATAATAATCCCTGTTGTTGAAAATATGGATGCATTCTTCTTGTCCTTCTCTCCTATCATCCTTGCGATTGTTGCAACCATCCCTGTACTGAAGCCATCCCCTACTGCAGTGATGTTAAAAATAATAAGACCGGTTACTGCTGAGGCGCCAATCTCCAGTGCACCAAGTCTTCCAATAAACATTGTATCTACTATATTAACCAGGGTCATAGAGAGCTGGGTTATCATTGCAGGAATCGCAAGCTTAAGGAGTATACTGGTTTCTTTATGTGCCGGACTGAACAATCTCATAGGCTGAGATTAGTCAATTAAGGGGGAAGTGTATAGAGGCTGCATATTACTGATCGTTACCACTAAATGGAAATATAATTATAAATTCTGTTCCCTTATCCTGTTTAATCTCAAGGGTACCCTCCAGTTGTCCTACAAGAACATTGATCATGGTCAATCCAAAAGAAGATTCATCGGAATCAGGGTCTATTACTGCA